>MGUO01000019.1:0-918 GCA_001800015.1 Elusimicrobia bacterium RIFCSPHIGHO2_02_FULL_57_9 | reverse complement strand
TCGCGCAGCTTAATCCCAAGCCCGGTGGCTCCGGCTTCAACGCCCAAAAATTTGGCCGCGGCCTGCAGACTGGTATAGCCCGTGGTGCTGTCATATTCATAATAGCCGGTGCGCAGAAGCCCCGCGACCTCGAATTTCTGCATTTTGGGCAGCAGTCCCAAAGGGGTGGCTACGCTTTTAGGCGAGACCAAAACGACTTGCTGTCCGGTCCAAACGCCGAGAGTGCGCGCCAGCTCCTCGCCCAATACTATGCCCGGCGCCCCCTCGCTCTTAAGGCCTTCCCATGATCCCTCGCGCAAGGTGGCGGCCAGGTCATTGACCGAGAATTCGCGCCGGGGATCCAAGCCCTTAAGCATGATGCCGATGGTGCGTTGCTCATAGCTTAAGATGGCCTGGCCCAGGATAAACGGGGCGAAGGCCACGATTTCGGGGTCCTGGGCTACCGCGGCGCAAGCCTCGGCATGGGCTTTGGCGTCGCGCAGGCCGTAGATGGTCAAGTGGGCTTGGGCGCCGATGATTTTTTTCTGGATATCGGTTTGAAAACCGTTCATGACCGATAAAGTGGTAATCAGGGCCGCCACCCCGACCGTGACCCCGGCCACGCCGATGGCCGTGGTGATGGCGGCGAAAAGGC
This sequence comes from Elusimicrobia bacterium RIFCSPHIGHO2_02_FULL_57_9, assembly GCA_001800015.1. GTDB lineage: Bacteria > Elusimicrobiota > Elusimicrobia > UBA1565 > UBA9628 > O2-02-FULL-57-9. The sequence goes on along the minus strand of MGUO01000019.1, from coordinate 284 downwards.
CTTTACGTTTGGCGCGCAGATAGCGCAGGGCGATGAATAATTCGAGGCTCACTCTTCCTGCTTCAGCGTCGGGAAAAGGATGACGTCGCGGATGGACATCCGGCCGGTCAGAATCATAACCAGGCGGTCGATGCCGATGCCGATGCCGCCGGTGGGCGGCATGCCGCACTCCATGGTCGACACGAAGTCTTCGTCGAGGATTTCCGCTTCCTCATGGCCTTCGCTCTTTTGCTTGGTTTGCTCGGCGAAACGCTCGCGCTGGTCCTGGGGATCGTTGAGCTCGG
>MGUO01000018.1:1988-2593 GCA_001800015.1 Elusimicrobia bacterium RIFCSPHIGHO2_02_FULL_57_9 | reverse complement strand
CTGTTCAGCGCGGCCAGCAGGGCCTTGCCGAACAGCATCAGGAAGCCGAAGCCGATCGCGGCCAGCATCGTCATCATGGCCAGGAACGCCCCCACGAGGCCGAGCGAGCGCACGTGCGCCACTTTGACCTTGACGCCCTCGAAGTCGGGGGCAGGGGGCATGACCTCGGCCTCGATCGCGCTCAGATCTTCTCCACCTGCAGGAAGTCGAGCTCGACGGGGGTCGGGCGGCCGAAGATGGTGACCATGGCCTTGATCTTGGCCTTGGCCTCGGAGACTTCCTCGACGACGCCGATGAAGTGGCGGAAGGGGCCGTCGACGATGCGGATGTTCTCGCCCTTCTCGAACTGCACGGCCGGCCGGGGCTTGCCCGCGGCGGCGGTGTTGGTGAGGTCGAGGATGGCCTTCATCTCTTCCTCGGGAAGCGGGGTGGGGTTGGCGTCGCCCAAGAAGCCGGTCACGCCGGGGACTCCCTTGATCGCCCAGTAGGTGACCTCGTCGATGATCATGTCCACGAGCACGTAGCCGGGGAAGAACTTGCGCTTGGTGATCTTCTTCTTGTTCTTCTTGACCTCGACGACGTCCTCGGTCGGGATCAGGACGCTG
>MGUO01000018.1:1604-1851 GCA_001800015.1 Elusimicrobia bacterium RIFCSPHIGHO2_02_FULL_57_9 | reverse complement strand
GCCCCAGGACGGCCCTGATGAGCACGGACAGCACGTAGTCGACGCCGGCGACGTACAGGGACATCAGCGCCACGAGGACGATGATCGCCTTCGAGGAGTCGATGGCCTGCTGACGGGTCAGCCAGGTGGCCTGCTTGAGCTCGGATACGGCTTCCTTCAGGAACTGCGTCGCTTGATTCATTTTCTCTCTGACGTCAAATTGCGCGATCTGGCGGGGGCGCCAGGACTCGAACCTGGAGGGGCGGTT
>MGUO01000018.1:0-1588 GCA_001800015.1 Elusimicrobia bacterium RIFCSPHIGHO2_02_FULL_57_9 | reverse complement strand
TAGCCAATTAACGGACACCCCCGCAGATCGCTTTCAGTTCTACTTGACTTCCTTGTGCGCGACCTGCTTTCCGCAGGCGCGGCAGAACTTCTTCATCTCCAGCTTGAACTCCTTCTTCTTGCCGCGCTGGTAGTGATAGTTCTTGTTCTTGCAGACGGTGCAGCCCAGAATCACGATGACTCGATCGCCCATGACAGCAGACTCCTTACGCGACGATGTCGGCGACGACGCCGGCACCCACGGTGTGGCCGCCTTCGCGGACGGCGAAGCGCAGACCCTTCTCCATCGCGATCGGGGCGATCAGCTCGCACTCGATGTCGATGTTGTCTCCCGGCATGACCATCTCGACGCCCGCGGGCAAGGTGACGGCCCCGGTGACGTCGGTCGTGCGGAAGTAGAACTGCGGGCGGTAGCCCTTGAAGAAAGGCGTGTGGCGGCCGCCTTCCTCCTTCGTCAGGACGTACAGCTTCGCCTTGAACTTGGTGTGCGGCTTGATCGAGCCCGGGGCGCAGATGACCTGGCCGCGCTCGATCTGCGTCTTCTCGATGCCGCGCAGCAGGATGCCGACGTTGTCGCCCGCGCGGGCGTCGTCGAGCAGCTTGCGGAACATCTCGATGCCGGTGACCACCGTCTTCTGCGTGTCCTTGATCCCGACGATCTCCACGTTCTCGCCGACCTTGACCGTGCCGCGCTCCACGCGGCCCGTCGCCACCGTTCCGCGGCCCGTGATCGAGAACACGTCCTCGACGGCCAGCAGGAACGGCTGATCGGTCATGCGCTTGGGCTCGGGAACGTCCTTGTCGAGCGCGTCCATCAGCTTCTGGATCGCCGGCTCGCCCAGCTCGCCCTTGTCGCCCTCGAGCGCCTTCGTCGCGGACCCGCGCACGATGGTGATCTTGTCGCCCGGGAACTCGTACTTCGACAGCAGCTCGCGGACTTCCATCTCGACGAGCTCGACGAGGTCCTTATCGGCCACGTCCACCTTGTTCAGGAAGACGACGATGTGAGGAACGCCGACCTGGCGGGCGAGCAGCACGTGCTCGCGCGTCTGAGGCATGGGGCCGTCGGCGGCCGACACCACGAGGATCGCCGCGTCCATCTGGGCCGCGCCGGTGATCATGTTCTTGATGTAGTCCGCGTGTCCGGGGCAGTCCACGTGCGCGTAGTGACGGTTGGCCGTCTCGTACTCGTTGTGGTGGACGTTGATCGTCACGCCGCGAGCGCGCTCCTCGGGAGCGTTGTCGATCTCGTCGTAGCGCTTCGCCTGCGCCAGGCCCTGCTTCGAGAGGTAATTGGTGATCGCGGCCGTCAACGTGGTCTTGCCGTGGTCGACGTGACCGATCGTTCCGATGTTGACGTGCGGCTTGGTGCGCTCGAATTTAGCCTTGGACATGGCGTGAGGTCTCCTTGTTTTACTGTTGTCTTTGAGAGTCGTTGCGGCGACGAAAATCTAGCTGGGAATGGGAATTGAACCCACGACCTTCCCCTTACCAAGGGGATGCTCTACCCCTGAGCTATCCCAGCATAAAACGCGATCTGAGCGGGCGATGGGAATCGAACCCACGTAACGAGTTTGGAAAACTCGTGT
>MGUO01000017.1:2805-5323 GCA_001800015.1 Elusimicrobia bacterium RIFCSPHIGHO2_02_FULL_57_9 | reverse complement strand
AGGAGGTTCTTATGAAAGCTTTCGTGCTATGCAAGCTGGTGGCGGGCAAGGAGCAGAACGCCATCCAAAAAATCCGCGCCATCCACGGCGTCACCGAGGTTTTCATGACTTTCGGCGGCTGGGACGCCATTTTAAGCGCCGAGGCCGACACCGTGGATAAATTAAGCGGCCTTATCGTCAGCCAGATCCGGGCGGTGGACGGGGTGTCGGGCTCGGAAACCCTGGTGACGACCAGTTTGTAAAGCATTTGCCTTGAATGCTCCATAGGCTTTTGATTTAATTAAGCATGGGCGGCCCTAAGGGAAAGCTGATCTTGATCATCGATGACGACGAGGCCGTGCGCGAGCTTATCGAGTTTGTCGTCAAGAAAGAAGGCTTCCGCGTGGACTCCGCCGGCGACGGGGAAGATGGGATAAACAAGGTCCAGAAGCTGCTGCCCGATCTGGTCGTCCTGGACTTGATGCTGCCGCGTTACGGTGGTTTTGAGATTTTACGCCAGCTGCAAATAGGGGGGACGGCCAATATTCCGATCGTCGTGGTGACCGGCCGATACACCGACCGCACCACCGCCGAGATGATCCGCCAGGAATCGAACGTCATGGATTTCCTGGAAAAGCCGGTCAAGCCCCGGGTCCTGGCCGCGGTTTTGCATAAAATACTTAAAACCACGCCCGAGCCCTCGGCGGGTTGCTGAAAATGTCCGACCAAGACCTCGCCCAGCCGGCGGAGAAGCTGATTCTTTTGGTCGACGACGACGAAAGCCTGCTGGATTTGATGGAGCACGTGGTCAAGAAAGAAGGCTTTCGCACCGACCGCGCCCTGGACGGCCTTGAGGCTTTAAGCAAGGCCAAGGCCTTGAATCCCGATCTGATGATACTCGACTTCATGCTTCCCGGCATGGGCGGCTATGAAGTCGTGCGCGAACTGCAAGCCTGCGGCTGCGGGGAGATACCCGTGATCGTGATCACGGGCCGGCACATGGAGCCCAAGAGCGTGGACCTGGTGCGTCGGGAGTCGAATGTCCGGGATTTCATGGAAAAGCCTTTAAGACCCGTGATCATGGCCACGACCATTCACAACCTGCTCAGAACCCGGCCGAAATCCTCGGCTTGAGCGTGAAGCGCTGGTTGTCCGTCGCCTTTTGCCTGGCCGCCATTTACGGCCTGGCTTACGCCGATCTGACTCTGCGCGCGCGTTCCGCTTATTACGAGGGTCAAAAATATCTGGAATGGGACCGAAACCCCGGTCTCAAAAAAGCTCATTTCGAGGCTCTGCTCGCCGTCGCAGAGCAAGAACTGCGCCGCGATTTCCAAGCCGGCAAGTTCACGGCGCAGGAGCTTCAAGCCAAGCTGATGCTGGCCCGTTTTGAAACGGACCAGCGGCTTTCCGAAAGCGCTCTGAAATACGCTTATACCTGGTTTAAAACGGCCGTAGACCTTTTTTCGCCGCCTGAAAGCAAATGGGCGGCTCTTTGCCGGCAACAACTGCCGCGAGCCAAAGCGCTGTGGAAAAAAGAGCTCGAGGCCAAGAAAATCCCTTATGAGGATTATCAGCTTGAATGACACATGCTGAAATTGCTGGTCGGCTTGGCGCTGCTGCCCAGCGCGGTTCTTATGCTGGGCGCGGCGGGCGGCAGTCTGGGGACGCTGATTTTTCGCGAGCCCCAATCCTCTTTTCCCTTTTTGTCCGGATTTGCCTCCATGGCGCTGGCGTGGTTCTGCGGCCGTTTTTTTCTGGTTGACGACCGGGGGCCCGTCAGCTGGTTCGGCTCGCTTGCCCGCGGGCTTTACGTTTTCGGCCATGAAGCCACGCACGCCTTGGCGGCGTGGTTCGTTGGCGCCAAGGTATTCGCCTTCAAAGTGGGCGAAAACGGCGGGCACGTGGATCTTTCCCATTCCAGCGCCTTTATCGCCTTGGCGCCGTATTGCCTGCCCCTTTATTCCATGCTGGTTTTGGTCGGCTACCGGGTCTTGTTGTGGTTTAAGCCCGGGTTTCAAGGCTATATTTTGTTCATGGTCTTGATCGGTCTCACGCTTTCCTTTCACATAATAAACACCGGTGAATGTCTCTGGCAGCGCCGCCAGCCGGATCTGCGCGCGGCGGGGGGCGCGGTTTTTTCCCTGGCCTGCATCGCCATTGCCAACGGTCTGGTGCTGTTGCTTCTGCTTAAAGCTTTGTTTCCCCGGGTGGTGCCGCTGCTGGATTGCCTCGAGGCCGTGATCGGCCGCACCTGGCACTTTTGGAAATGGGGCTGGCAGTGGGCCCGGATTGCATGGATGAGATAGGCCGCAAGATATTCCATATGCTGTCCTTGGCCTATCTGGCCGCCTATCACTTTATCGGCTATCCCCGCGTTCTTCCTTGGTTTTTGGGCTGGTCGGCCTGCGTAGTCGCTATCGAAACGGGGCGTTTTTATGTTCCAAGCCTCAACCAGGGGTTGGCCGCGTTTTTCGGCAAGATGGCTAGGGAGTCCGAGCTGAATCACTATAGCGGGATATTCCACACCACCCTCGGGGTT
>MGUO01000017.1:0-2787 GCA_001800015.1 Elusimicrobia bacterium RIFCSPHIGHO2_02_FULL_57_9 | reverse complement strand
GCTGGAGGGAAGCCTGGCTTGTTTGGCCGTCTGCCTGCTGGTCGGCGGATGGCTGGGGTTGCCCTGGCCCGCGGCGTTTGCCGGGGCGCTGAGCGCGACCTTGATCGAACTGCTCCCGAACAATCGCTATTTCAACGATAATCTATGGATGCCTCTCGGCGCGGCGATCGCCTTAAGCTTTTTCGCCTCTTGATGCCTAAAAAAATCGCCATTGTCTGCCGCCTGGCCGAAGGCCTGAGCGGGGCCACGTCCATGATTTTTGAGCATGCCCGACGGCTTAAGGAAGCCGGCTGGGAAGTCCACGTCTACGCCCAGCTCTTCAACCGGCGTGCCTTGGAGAATGCCGGTGCGCGCATTCACTGGGTTGCCGGCTGGCCCTGGGGCAGCTCGCTTAAGCGCCGGATTTTCGCGGCAAGGGCCGACCGGCTGGCGGGCCGGGGCGGGCATGATTTGATTCATGGCTACGGCGATAGTTTTTTCCAAGATGTGTTAAGCCTGCATAATTGCGTTCACGCGGCTCACGAGGCCGTTTACGCCTCGCCCTTGCCGGACAACTCCGCTGTCGGGCGGCTGCATGCGCGGATTCTCTCCGGGGAAGGTTTTAAAAAACTCATCGCCAATTCCCGATTGATGAAGGAAGACGTGGTTCGACGGTTTGCGGTTGCGCCGGAAAAGATCATCGTGATCTATCCCGGCTATGATTCGAAACGCTTTAACGCGCAAGCGCGGCTGCGCCTGCGCGCCCAAGCGAGGCAGGAATTGGGCTATAGCGGCGATGACGTCATTTTCGGCCTGATCACCTCCGGTGATTTTATTAAGCGCGGGGTGGATGTTTTTTTACGCGCGTTGGGAATTCTTGCCGGCCATAAAATCCGCTTCAAGGCCCTGGTGGCCGGCCAGGAGTCGAGGTTGGGGCCCTATCTCAGGTTGGCGTCGGATGAGGGTATCGCTGCCCGGGTGCGCTTCCTGCCCCCCACGCCTCGAGTGGAAAAATACTATTACGCCTTGGATGTTTACGCTCATCCCGCCCATTTCGAGGAATTCGGCATCAGCGTGGCGGAGGCTTTGGCCTGCGGTTTGCCCGTGCTTGCGAATCAAAAAGTGGGGGCAAGCGAAATCATGACGGGGGAAGCCCGCAATTATCTACCGGAGCGCTCCGGGCCCGAGGTTTTGGCGCGCGCTATGGAAGCGCTGGCCTTGGATGTTGGGTTGCGCCAGCGCTTGGGCGCCTTGGGGCTGGCGGCCGTGCGGGATAAAACTTGGGACCATAACTTTGCCGCGACTCATTCCGTTTACAAAGAACTGCTGGCTGCAAGACTGCCCCCATAGCGGCTCCGTTCTGCATAGTTTTCGCCAAAAAAGAGTAAAATTCTTTTGTCGATGAAAGCGTCTCAAACCCGCCCCCGAAAAAAACTGCGCTTTGCCTTGCGCGTCATGGGCCTTCTTCTGCGCGGCTTCGCGTTGGCGTTTGCGCTGCTTCTGCTCATAGGCGCGGGTCTTTTTCTGTCCTTGCCTAAATGGTTTAACTCCGAAAGAGCTCGGGCGGTCTTGGCGCTTCAATTAAGCGAGGTTTTTCATCGTCCCGTGCAGATTCGCGGGGTGATCCTAACTCTTCATGGGATCAAGCTGCGCGGGGTGCGCATCGGTGATAACACCGAGGCCGCCCGCCCCCTGCTGGAAAGCGATTTCGTGCTCATGACCATCAAACTGCGGCCTTTGCTTGCCCGTAAAATCGAGCTTCACAACGTCAGACTGGTGGCTCCCCGCATCCAGGTATGGCGCAATGAAGCCGGGACTTGGAGCTTTTCCGATATTGTTGCTTCTACCTATGCGGCGCCGACCGCCGCGGTGGGAAAATTCGCCGTGCCTATTTCGCTGGCGGCCGACAGCCTGGAAATCGAAGAGGGAACGCTGGAGGTGGCCGACCTGTTGAGCGGCAGGGGCACCTTGATCGAAAGATTCAATATTTCTCTGAGCCGCTTTAGCCTCGATAATCCTTTCGAACTGAAAATGAGCTTCGATAATACCAGCAGGCTGCGGCAGCGCGAGCTTAAGGCCGCGATCTCGCTTAAGGGTGTGATGTCTTTGGCGTCGTTGAACTGGGATGAGGCCTATGTCCATCTGCGGAGATTCGAGTTCGCCGTGCATGGCGGGAAATTTCGCGGCTCCGGAAGAGTCGAGGATTTCACCAGGCCCAAGATCAGCGCCGACATAGACGCTCCGGCCATGCTCCCCGAGCAATGGGCGGATTATTTCGGCGCGCCCCTCGATTTGTCCCTGCCCGCCAGCCGTTGGCAAACGGCTTTGGAGCTGGAGGATTTGCGGCGCATCCGCGTCGATCGCTTCAATTTGACCGCCGGTCCGCTGTCTTTAAGCGGATCGGGAAGCGTTGATGCATCCAGCCCAAGCCCGAAAGTTTCGGCGCATTTAACCCTGGCCGACTTTCCATTGCAAGCGGCGGCTGGATTTCGCGCCGCGCTGGCTCCCTATGCCTTGAAAGGATCCATCCGCGGCAATCTCCGTATCTCGGGAACGCCGGCGGCATTGACCATTCACGAGGCCGAGCTTCAGGCGCGCGGCCTGGAAGCCCTAAGCGCCCATGCCAAAATCGAGAGCGGGGATATTGATCTAGACGCCGCCGAAGATTTCTCGCGTCTTAAGCTTGTCGTTTCCAAGGGCGCGGTTAGGGCATTCTCCAACTTGGCCGTGGATGTAGCCCTTAATTTAAGCCTGATAAAACGCAATCTATCAATCAGCCTGCTATCCTTCAAGTGGGGCGACACCCAT
>MGUO01000016.1:3167-14658 GCA_001800015.1 Elusimicrobia bacterium RIFCSPHIGHO2_02_FULL_57_9 | reverse complement strand
TGGGATTGACCGGCAGCGAGAAAAAACTGCAGTACACCGTGATCGGCGACGAGGTTAACCTGGCCTCGCGCCTGGAAGGAGCGAATAAATTTTTCGGCTCGCACGTGCTGGCCAGCGAAGCCACTTATCAAGGAGCCCAAGAGGTGGTCGAGGCGCGCGAGTTGGGCCGGGTGCGCGTCATCGGCAAGGAAAAACCCATCAAGGTATTCGAGCTTCTCGCCGAGAAGGGCGGGCTGAGCGATGATTGGAAAAAAGCCCTACCCGCCTATGAAAAGGGCGTATCTCTTTTTAACGGCCGGCAATATCCGGACGCGGTGATCGCGTTCTGCGAGGTGGTCAAGGTTTTCCCCAAGGACGGGCCGGCCAATCTTTATCTGAATCTCTCCAAGGATTATAGCGCCATCCCGCCACAGGACGATTGGGACGGCGTCTTTAATTTAACCGCCAAATGACCGCCAGCATATTTCCTTATGGCGGTCATTTCAGCGATCCTGGTAAGGCGCTGAAATGACCGTCGGAATCGCGGCCGGCCGATGATTATTTTCTGGCGCCTGATGTTCGGCCATTTGCTGGCCGATTTCACTTTTCAGACCAATTTAATCAACCGCTGGAAGCGCAACAGCATTCGGGGGATGCTGGTCCATTGCGCCGCGCACCCGATCTGCTATGCGGCGCTGACCTATCCCTATCTTAACGACGTCTGGGTTGATGCCCCCTTTTTTCCGCTTAACGGCTGGGCCTGCGTTCTGGTTCTTTTCGCGGCGCATTTTATCGAGGATCAATGGCGGGTTTTCAATGTGTTTAAGTCCGAGGCCTCGGACAATACGCTCTATTTCATTCTGGATCAGCTCATTCATTATTTCGTGATTTTCGCCGTCATCCCCGGCAGCCTGCGCGGCGCGGTGGTCACTGGCCTGATGCCGGAGAAATGGCCGGTCTTGGGCTGTTTATTCGTCCTGGTCACCCATGCCTCCACGGTGTTCATCTATTTCCTGGAAAAGGACTTTTTGGGCGCCGCATATCCCGGCGCCCGGGAAAAATACCTGGCCATGGGCCAGCGCCTGGCCCTGGCCTTATGCTTCCTGGTTCCCGGCAATGTCTGGCCCTTGCTGGCCCTGGGCTGGCTTTCCATCATGCATTACGCGCGCAAGAAAAAATACGTTGATTCGTCCCGGCTCGGTTTTTACGCCGGCGGGGGGGCAGCGGCTTTCTGCGGCCTGTCCGCCAGATTGATATACTATTGTCGATAGGAGCGATTTCTATGGAAGAAGTTCTGATTTTATCCGCGGTTAGAACGCCGATCGGTTCGATTAACGGAATTTTGGCGGGTTATACGGCGCCCCAACTGGGGGCAAAGGCGATTTCGGCGGCGCTGGCCAAGTCGGGGGTTAAGCCCGATGAAATAGGCGAGGTCGTGATGGGCAATGTGATCAGCGCGGGCATCGGCCAGGCGCCCGCGCGCCAAGCCTCTATCGGCGGGGGCTTGCCTCCGTCGGTGGGCGCTACTACGGTCAATAAAGTCTGCGGCTCCGGCATGAAGGCGGTGATGCTGGCCTGCCAATCCCTGCGCCTGGGCGAAGAGAGCTGCGCCGTGGCCGGGGGCATGGAGTCCATGTCCAAGGCGCCCTTTCTCTTGGATAAGGCGCGTTCGGGCTATCGCTACGGCCACGGCACCTTGATCGACTCGATTCTGAAAGACGGGCTCATGGACCCTTACTCGGGCATCCATATGGGCGACTGCGGCGAGCTCTGCGCCGAGAAACACGCCATTTCGCGCGAACAGCAGGACGGCTATGCCCGCTTAAGCTACGAGCGCGCCCTGCTGGCCCAGAAAGACGGGGCTTTCAACGCGGAACTCTGCGACGTGGACGGCATCAACGCCGACGAGGAGCCCGGCCGCGCCAAGCTGGATAAAATGTCCAAGCTTAAGGCGGCCTTTAAGCCCGGCGGGACCATTACGGCGGCGAATGCCTCGAAAATCAACGACGGCGCCGCGGCGCTTGTCCTTGCCAACTCCGTGGGCTGCGCGGGCAAAAAAGCCTTGGCCCGCGTGGTCGCCTGGGCCACTTTCAGCCAGGAGCCGCAGTGGTTTACCACGGCCCCCGCGGGGGCCATCGAGGCGTTATTGCAGAAAACCGGCTGGACCGCGGGTTCGGTCGATTTTTTCGAGATCAACGAGGCCTTCAGCGTGGTTTCCCTGGCCGTGATGAAGCTGGCGGCCATACCTTCCGAGAAAGTCAACGTCAACGGCGGGGCGGTGGCCTTGGGCCATCCTATCGGGGCCAGCGGGGCGCGCATACTGGCCACGCTGGTGCATATACTTCATAAGCGCGGCGCCAAACGCGGCATCGCGGCTATTTGCCTGGGCGGGGGAGAAGCCGTAGCCGTGGCCGTGGAAAAGGTCTAGGAGCTACGAGCGATCATAATGCCCGCCGCGTTTTCTTTAGGCGCCGCCGTCGAGCTTGAGGACTTGGCCGCCGTTGCCTCAAACGCCCGCCGGGTTGTTTTAAACGGGCCCGCGCGCAAGCGCGCCGCCTCCTCCCGTCGAAAAATTGAGCGCTCCGTAAGCCTCAGCCGCCCCGTTTACGGGGTTAACACCGGTTTCGGGCAACTTGCCTGCCGCCGCGTCGCGGCGGGAGAGCTTAAAACCCTGCAGCGCAATCTGGTTTTAAGCCATGCCTGCGCCGTCGGGCCGCTGCTGGAAGAGCAGGAGGCGCGCGCCATTTTATTTTTAAGGGCCAACGAACTGGCCCGGGGATTTTCCGGGGTCCGGCCGCAGTTAATCGAGATGATGGCCCGCCTGATCAACGCGGGGGCGGCCCCCGCCATCCCCAGCCGCGGGTCGGTGGGTGCCAGCGGCGACCTGGCCCCGCAAGCCCATATGGCCTTGCTTCTTATCGGCGAAGGAGAGGCTTTCTGGAAGGGAAGAAAAATCAAGGGTGCCGAGGCCTTGCGGCGCTGCGGGGTCAAGGCCGCCGTGCTTGAGGCCAAGGAAGGCTTGGCCCTGCTTAACGGCACCCAGGCCATGCAAGCGGTCGGCGGCCTGGCCTTGCGCCGGGCGCTCATGGTCTTTTCCGCGGCCCAATTGGCCGGAGCCATGAGCCTTGAGGCCTTAACCGGCACGCCGGTCGCTTTTGACGAGGCCTTGCAGCGCTTAAAGCCGCACCCCGGCCAGCTGGCCGCGGCGCGGCAACTGCGGCGGATGCTTGCCGGCAGCGAAATCTGCGAGTCGCATCGCGACGTTTCACGCGACCGGCGCGTGCAGGATGCCTATAGCCTGCGTTGCATGCCCCAGGTTCATGGCGCCGCGCTCGATACCCTGGGAAATTCCCGGCGCGTCCTGGAAACGGAGCTGCGGAGCGTGACCGACAATCCCCTGGTTGTCGGCGCCCGCGTTTTATCCGGAGGCAATTTTCACGGCCAGGCCTTGAGCTTCTCTTTTGATTTCGCCGCGATAGCCGTCGCCGCCCTGGGCAATATCGCGGAGCGCCGCATCGCCCAACTGATATCGGGACGCGCCCCCAAGCTTAAATCCTTTTTAGCCCATAACCCGGGCCTGGAGTCGGGCTGGATGATTCCTCAGGTCGTAGCCGCCTCCTTGGCCTCTGAAAACAAAGGCCTGGCCCACCCCGCCTCCGTCGACTCTATTCCCACCTCGGAGGATAAAGAGGATTTCGTGAGCATGGGCATGGGCGCGGCGCTGAAATTCAAGCAGGTGGTATTTAACGCCGCCCAAATCGTCGCCATCGAGCTGCTCTGCGCCGCCGAGGGTTTGCAAGCCCATGCGCCGTTGAAACCGGGGCAGGGCGTGCGCCTGGGGCTTAAGCTTTTGCGCGCGCAAGTTCCGGCCGGCCGCGGGGATGAGATATTGGGGCCGAGAATGGAGAAAGTGAGAGAATTGATCTTGAGCGGATATTTTCAGGAGATTGATTCGTGACTTTGATGGCGGAACCGGGCCAACTCATCCATAGGGCGATCAGGGCTCCCCGCGGAGGCGGGCTTAGCTGCAAAGGCTGGCAGCAGGAAGCCGCCCTGCGCATGCTCATGAACAATCTCGATGGCGAGGTGGCCGAGCGCCCGCAGGATTTGGTGGTTTACGGAGGGCGCGGCAAGGCCGCGCGCGACTGGACCAGCTACAAGGCGATTGTCCGGGCGCTTAAATCCCTGGAAAACGACGAGACCCTGCTGATTCAGTCCGGCAAGCCGGTGGGGATTTTCCGCACCCATCCTTATTCCCCGCGCGTGCTCATCGCCAACTCCAACCTGGTGGGCAAATGGGCGAACTGGGAGCACTTCAACGAACTTGAAAAAAAGGGCCTGATGATGTACGGCCAGATGACCGCGGGTTCCTGGATATATATCGGCACCCAAGGCATCGTGCAGGGGACCTACGAGACCTTCGCCTCCGCCGCGCGCCGGCATTTCGGCGGCAGCTTAAAAGGAAGGCTGGTGCTTACCGCGGGCTTGGGCGGCATGGGGGGAGCCCAGCCCCTGGCCGCGACCATGAACGGCGCGAGCTTTTTGGCGGTGGAAGCGGACCCGGCCCGCATCCAGATGCGTTTACAGACTAAATATTTGGATTATATGGAAACGGATTTGGACGCGGCCCTGCGCAGGGTGCTGGCGGCCAAGGAGCAGGGCGCGGCCGTTTCGGTGGGTTTGCTGGGGAATGCCGCCGAGATCATACCGGAAATCGCGCGCCGCCGCGTGCCGGTGGATTTGCTCACCGATCAAACCTCGGCTCACGATCCCTTGATCGGCTATATCCCCAAAGGCATGTCCCTGGGCCGCTGCGAGCAATTGCGCCGCGCCAATCGCGAGGAATACCTTAAACACGTTATGGATTCCATCGCCGAACATGTGCGCGGCATGCTCGAGCTGAAAAATCAGGGCGCGATCGTTTTCGATTACGGCAATAACATACGGACCATGGCTTTTCAAGCCGGCGTGCGCGAGGCCTACGCTATCCCGGGCTTTGTCCCGGAATTCATCCGTCCCTTGTTTTGCCAAGGCAAGGGGCCTTTTCGCTGGGTTGCTTTATCCGGCGAGCCGGCCGATATCCATGTCAGCGACCGGGAGGTTTTGCGCCTGTTTCCCAAGGATGAGTCTCTGGCGCGCTGGATTAAGCTCGCCGGGGAAAAAATCGCTTTTCAGGGCCTGCCCGCTCGCATCTGCTGGCTGGGCTGCGGCGAGCGCTCCGAGATGGGCCTGCGCCTCAATTACCTGGTGCGCAAAAAGAAAATCTCGGCGCCCATAGTCATCGGGCGCGATCACTTGGACGCCGGCTCGGTGGCCAGCCCGCATCGCGAAACCGAGGGGATGCTTGACGGTAGCGACGCTGTGGCCGACTGGCCGGTGTTAAACGCCTTGCTCAATACGGCTTGCGGCGCCTCCTGGGTGAGCTTTCACCAGGGCGGCGGGGTGGGCATGGGCTATTCGCTTCACGCCGGCCAGGTTTGCGTGGCCGATGGAAGCAAGGCGATGGACCTGCGCCTTGAGCGCGTTCTTACCAACGATCCGGCCCTGGGCGTAGCCCGCCATGCCGACGCCGGCTACCCCGAAGCCCAGGCCGCGGCCCGCAGGCACAAGATCAAAATCCCCAAGTAAATCCGGTGCGCATATCCCTTTTAAAAGAGAACGGCGCCGTATTGGCCGCTTCCTTTGTTTTCGCGGCTGCCTCAGCGGCCGTTTACGGCTACACCTTCGCGCGCAGCCTCAACCAGGTCTTTTACCTTCCCAGCGTCCTGGCCGCGCTTGATTCCTCGCTTTTCCCGGCTGATCCCGTCCTCCAGGCTTTGCGCAGCGCGCCGACTTTTTTTTGGAATTTTTTGGCTCAAGTGTCGGCCCTGATCGGCCTTGAGCGCGCCTGCTTCTGGTTGTGGTTTTTGGGCCGGGTGGCGGCGGGCTTCTTGACTTACAAGACGGCGCGGCTTTTGGGCGCGACCCCCGCCGCGGCGGCTTTGTCTTTGGGCCTGGCCTTGCCCGCCGGCGACTTATTCACGACCTCGGCTTTGGCCGGGGATCCCATGTTTAAGGCGGACTTGGATCAAACCAGTTTCGCCTGGCCGCTGGTTCTCTTGGCGATCGCGCTGTGGATTGCGGGCAGGCGGGTTTTGTCGCTGGTTTCATTGGGACTTTTGGCGAATTTCAATCTAATGCTGTCGCCCGTCACGGCGGTTTGGCTCTGTCTTTCCTCTTTATTGCGTGAGCCTCGGGATTTCAAGAAGCTTGTAGCCGGAACCGCCGCTTATTTCTTGGCGGCTGTTCCCATTTTATGGCGCTTATTCGGGCGGGGATTAATGGGCGATATTGGCATCCTGCTGGTTTGCACCCCGCAGAGCTACCTGACCAGCCATTGGCCGCCGGAGAAATGGATTAGAGCCGGCGGCCAGATTTTTCTTTTGACCTGCCTGTTTTTGAAGCTCCCCTCAGCCGGACGGCTCTTCGCCCTTTTAATTGCGGCCCTGTTTGTTTGGATGATAAACGCTTTGGCCGGATTCATCCCTTCCCTGCATTGGCTGTTGTCATTTCAGTTTTTCCGCTTGGACGTCGCGGTGCTCTGGCTTGGCTTGGCGTGCGCGGGCCAGGTTTTACTTCCGAGGCTCGCGCGGCGCGAGGCGGATCGTTTTCTCGCCGCTTTAGCTGCGGCCTGGACTTTGGCTTATCCCTTGAGCGCTCCGCTGCTATTGGTTTGGGCGGGCTTGTTGCTGCTTTTTGAGGAGAACCGAAGGGTGCGGATGGCATTGGGACTGGTCGGGGCCTTTTACGGCACCATCGCCTTGTGCCTGCCGCCGGACAGTTTATGGGGGCTTTTTCCGACCACGGCTTTGATCCTGTTGATTTTGGCAAGCCTTGCCGCGGCGACGGCCGCGGGTTGCTGCGAGCGCCCCCTGGGCGCGGGCGTTCGCGGCTTGGTCCTGGCCATGACGGGCGTTTTGGCGCTTCTTCCTCTTCTCGAGGCGGCCTTCCTATGGCGTTGCGAGCCCAAGCGGCCCGCGGTAACCGCCGCCGAGATTTGGGCCCGGGCCAAGCCGCCCGACACGCTGTTTATCGTCGCTCCGGGTTATTTCGGCTTTCGTTTCCGCTCGCGCCGCCCCGTTTACGCCGAATGGACCGATTTTGCCCTCGCTACTTGGGACTCCTCGGCGGCTCAGGGCTGGATGGCGCGCATGGCCGAGCTCGGGGTCGATTGGCGCTCTTTCCAGGCCGCGCACGGCCAAGGAGTGCGGGATTGGGAAGCTTCGCTTCTGCGTCGGGCTCCCGGCGAGAGGCCGGCAGGATTTCAGAGTTGGGGCCCCGGGGATGCGGCGCGTCTGGCGGCTTTGGCCGGACGGGTCAAGGCCGGCTATATCGTGGCTCCGGCCCAATCCCAGCTGCCCTTTCCGGTGTTGTTTAGGTCCGATGAAATGCTAATTTACGCCGCGCGCTGAGGCAGCCGCGCTTTTGCTAAACTGGGTTGATGGTGCGTTCTGAAGGATCTAGCCAGGGGCTGTTGTTGTCCGTCATCGTGCCGGTTTATGATGAAATCGCGACCGTCGGCGCGGTTTTAAAACGAGTCAAGGCCCAAAAAATAGACGGCGTCAGCCTGGAGGTGATCGTCGTTGACGACGGTTCTCGCGACGGAACCCGCGAATTCCTGGAGAAAAATCAGGACCTCTACTCCTTGCTCATTAAGAACGCCGCCAATCTGGGAAAGGGCGGCGCGATTAAGAAAGGGCTTTTGGCCGCCAAGGGCGACTATGTGGTCTTTCAGGATGCCGATCTGGAATACGATCCGAACGAATACGGCGCGCTTCTGCGCCCCGTGCTTCGTTTCAACGCCGATGTGGTGATGGGATCGCGCTTCTTGGCCCCGAGCTGGGTCCGCGTTTCCTATTTCTGGCACAAGGTCGGCAATAAAATCATCACGTTCTGGTTTAACCTCTGGTACAACACGACGTGGACCGACGTTTATTCCTGCTACATCCTCTTCCGGCGCGATCTCCTGGAGGCCCGCGCCCTGGCCACGGGCGGCTGGCAGCAACAGGCCGAGATATTGGGCAAGATCTGCCGTCAGGCAAAGAGATTGTATGAAGTGCCGGTCAGCTATAACGGGCGGTCGTATGAAGAGGGAAAGAAACTTCGGTGGCATCACGCGCTGCCGGTTCTCTTGACGATTATACGCGCGCGGGTGTCGGGTTGATGAACGGGCCTTCCCAAGAGGATTTGTTTGTCCGAGACGCCCAGCATTTGCTGGGCCAAGCCGGCTGCTTGAATCAATGGATGGCCGACGTCCTCGAAAAATTCGTGGGCCGGCGCGTGCTCGAGATAGGCTCGGGCCTGGGCCATATCACCGGGCACTTAAGCCCCAGGCGGGAGCTTTATGTCGCCTCGGATATCGATCCCTATTTCCGCCGGCGCATCGAGGAGCGTTTTTCGGCGAGCCCAAACGTCAAAACCGCGCAGGTGGACTTGCTCAGGTCCGAGGATTTCGCGCCCTTCGAGCGCGGCCTGGACACGATCATCTGCCTTAATGTGCTGGAACATATCGACGATCATGAGTCGGCGCTGAGAAACATGCAGCGCGCGCTGGCGCCCGGGGGCAGGCTGCTGCTTCTGCTTCCGCAGGGCGCCTGGCTTTACGGCACCATCGACGAGTTGGCGGGGCACCGGCGGCGCTACCATCAAGGAGAGCTGCGCCGCCTTCTCGTTAAAGCGGGATTTTCCGTGGAGCGGATGTTCGGCTTTAACCGCGCCGGCACGCCCGGCTGGTATCTTAACGGGAAGATTTTGAAGCGGAGCTATTTCGGCAAGAAACAGCTTAAGACGTTTGATTCTCTGGTCTGGCTTTTTCGCCGCATCGATGCTTTCCTGCCCTGGCCGGCGCAAAGCATCATCGCGGTCGCCCAAAAAACCGCGGATTGACAAGTGTACATTTTACTGCTACACTTGATCTATGCCCACTTATACTATGCCGACGACGAAGGCCCGCGGCCGGTTTCTGTCTATGGTTCGAGACGCCGGGGAAGCCTTTTCGCGCTATGTGATCACCTATCGCGGCAGGCCGGAGGCCGTCGTGATGGGTTACGAGGAATTCGAGGGCTGGCTTGAGACCATGGAGATCGTTTCATCGCCAGTTTGGAAGCGGGCTTTGGCTGCGGCAAAGCGGGAAGACAAAGCCGGCCGAAGGCTGGGTTATGAGTCGGTTATAGGCAAAAAACAAAACCTTCCCCGCCTGCGGTGAGTTCCCGCGTTGAATTCGTCCCTTCCGCCACGAAAGATTTTTCGCAGCTTGAAGGAAGTTTTAAGCCTAGAATTATCAAAGCGTTTGACGCCATCAGCCTTGATCCGGCTTTGGGCAAGCCTCTTCAAGGCCCTTACCACGGCTTGCGTTCCTGCCGTGTGGGCGAATATCGCATCGTATACAAGATGGATGCAAAACAGCGCACGGTTCTGATTTACCGGATTGGACATAGGCGTGATATTTATCGAGCTTAAAACCCAGGAGGCTGCTTATGGCTGCCGAATTTTCGTTTGACGTGGTCAGCGAGGTGGATCTAAACATCGTCTCGGAATGCGTCAACGTGGCGATGAAGGAGCTAAGCAACCGCTTCGACTTCAAGGGTTGCGCGGCTTCCATCGAGTTAAACGCCAAGGAAAAGAACTTGGCGGTGCGCGCCACGGACGAATATAAAATCAACGCCGTCATGGACATTCTCAACACGCGCATGGCCAAGCGCGGGCTGCCGCTTAAGAATTTCGTGAAAGGCAAGGTCGAGACGGCCCTGGGCCAAACCGGACGGATGGTGGTGACTATCCAATCGGGCATTCCCACCGACAAAGCAAAGGAGATGGCGGCCGCCATCAAGCGGGCCAAGCTCAAGGTCAACGCCTCCATTCAAGGCGAGCAGGTGCGCGTTTGCGGCAAATCGAAGGATGAGCTGCAGGCGGCCATGGCGATGCTTCGCGGCGGCAGTTTCGGGCTGGAGCTGCAGTTTAAGAATTTCCGCTGATTTATTGCGGCCGGCGGCGGCAGTCTCGAATATAGAGGATTTCAATCGTATCGAAGGGAAGGATGCGATAAACGATTCTAAAAAGATCAATTACAGTGCTGCGGCAGCCGGCGAATGGGCCTGCCATGGGAAATCCCATCTCTGGAAATTCTTTAAGGACCTGTAGTCTATGCAGGACTCTGGAAAATAGCGGCTCGTGAATCGATCCTAAATTATCCTCGGCTTGAGGTAGAAGGACAATTTTCAAGACCTTGCTTTCCTTTTTTGGAGATAGCTTTCCAAAGCAACGCCTTTGCCTTCCCGAGATTCTTTTTGGGCCCGCGACAGCTTTTTTTGCCAATCCGGGAAGGACATCTCATTCTGGGTGGCCAAAAAGCCCTCATAGCTCTCATAGCTGACCAAAACGGCGGAGGCTCTTCCGCGTTGGGTTACGATGATTGGCTCGTCAGTTTTTTTAACTTGTTCGATGTATTTCTTAGCCTTCGACTGGAGGTCGCTTATAGGTATAATCTTATCCATATATCTAAGTATATGGTTAGATATATATTTTGTCAATGTCATTTTTAAGTTTCCCAGCCTATTATATATACGATTTGACCCCCGAAAAAGTTGCGGTCTATTTTTGTCCTGGTTTTGTAGAATAAGCTCGTGGCTTTCACCCTGATCATCAACGCCGGCCAATTGCTCACCATGACCGGCCCGGACCGGGCGCGTTGCGGCAGGGAAATGTCCTCGGTGGGCCTGATCCTCGATGGCGCGGTCTTAATCGAGGACGGAGTGATCGCGGCCAGCGGCCCGCGCGAGCGGGTCTTGCGCCATGAGGGCGCCTCCTCGGCGCGGCCTATCGACGCCAAGGGCGGCGTGGTTTTGCCCGGTTTTGTCGACAGCCATTCCCATCCGGTTTTCGCCCAGCCGCGCCTGGAGGATTTCGAAAAGCGCATTCAGGGAGCCGGTTACGCCGAAATCGCGGCCTCGGGGGGGGGGATATTGTCCACGGTTAACGGCGTGCGCGGCGCCAGCCGAGAAACCTTGAGCGCGGCTCTGCGCGATAGGGCCGCGAAATTCCTGGCCGGCGGGACCACCACCCTTGAGGCCAAATCAGGCTACGGGCTGGATTTGGAAACCGAGCTTAAGATGCTGCGCGTGATGCGCGAGGTCTCAGCCCAGGGCCCGCTTGAAATCATTGCGACCTTTATCGGCGCCCATGCCCTGCCGCCTGAAATGGCAGGACGGCGGGAGGAGTACGTGCGCCGGGTCTGCGAAGAGATGATCCCCGCCGTGGCGCGCGAGGGCTTGGCGCGCTTTGCCGATGTTTTCTGCGAAAAAGGCTATTTTACGCCGGAGGATTCGCGGCAGGTCCTGCAGGCCGCCTTAAAATCCGGACTAAAAACTAAAATACATGCCGAACAGCTGAGCCGCAGCGGCGGGGTCGCGCTCGCAGTAGAAAGCAAAGCCGCCTCAGCCGATCATCTGGATTGCGTGGAAGAGGAAGATATCGC
>MGUO01000016.1:0-3158 GCA_001800015.1 Elusimicrobia bacterium RIFCSPHIGHO2_02_FULL_57_9 | reverse complement strand
GCCTGGTTCCCGGCTCCAATTACTTTCTCGCCAAGCCTTATGCGCCCGCCCGCCGCTTAATCGACGCGGGGGCGGCCGTCGCTTTAGCGACGGATTTTAATCCCGGCACATGCCCTTGCTGGGACATGCGCATGATTCTTTCCATAGCCTGCACGCAGATGAAAATGAGCCCGGCCGAGGCCCTGGTCGCGGCTACGGTTAACGGGGCCTGCGCCCTAGGGCTTGAGAAAACTCATGGCGCGCTTGAGCCGGGTAAAAAGGCGGATATTATCTGCTATGAAGCCTGCGACTACCGGGAAATCCCCTACTACTTCGGTTCCGGCGGCGTCTTTTGGACCATCAAAGCCGGGGAAGTGGTATAAAGAGAGGTGCGGCATGAACCTTTTTTGGTTTCTAGGCTTGTTTTTTATCTCGGGTTTTTGCAGCTTGGTTTATGAAACCATCTGGCTGCGCATGGCCATGGGCGTTTTTGGCGTCACGGCGCCTTTTGTGTCGATTTTTATTTCCGTGTTTATGGCCGGGCTGGGCTTGGGAAGCTGGGCCGGCGGGAGGCTTGCGCAAAGATTAAGGAGCAAGCCGGCCTCAACCACCTTGCGGCTCTATGCCTTAGCCGAGCTCGTGATCGCCGTTTCAGCCGTCGCGGTGCCGATTCTCCTGGCTTTAAGCAAGGAATTGCTGGCCGACGCCCTCGCGGGGGTCGACTGGGGCTCTTCCGGTTATTATTGGGTTTCGGGCTTATTCGTTACCCTGGCCTTGCTTCCCTGGTGTATGTGCATGGGAGCGACTTTCCCGCTGGCGATGGCTTCCATTGAGAAACGTTTTACGCGCAGCTGCGCCGGTTCGTTCAGCTATTTATATCTCGCCAATGTGATCGGGGCGGCCTGCGGAACCCTGGTATGCGCTTTTGTGCTTATCGAGCTCTTTGGGTTGCGCGCCTCGGCCGTCTTGGCAGCGGTGCTCAATGTGATCATCGCCTTGCTGGCGTTTATCCTCAGCCTTGAGCGCTCGATGGGGGCGGCTTTGACCAGCGCGGAAAGTTCGCCGGCCGGGCCCCACGCGGCCGGACCCAGGCTCTTGTCATTGCTTTTCATGACCGGCCTTGTCAGCATGGCCATGGAGGTGGTTTGGATCAGGCAGTTTACGCCGTTTCTCGGAACCACCATCTATGCCTTCGCGATTATTTTGGCTCTCTATTTGGCGGCTTCTTTCGCGGGGTCCTGTCTTTATCGCGCCGCTCTGAGACGAGGGGCCGCGTCGGATCATTTCGCCTGGATTATTTCCGGAGCGCTTGGCTTGCTGCCGCTGGCCGCGGCAAATCCCTACCTTCCCTTCAACGGCCCGCTTCGCGTTCTAGTCGGCATCGCCGCGCTCTGCGGCCTGATGGGTTATCTTACCCCTTCCCTGGTTGACCGCTGGTCTTCGGGCGATCCTCATCGCGCCGGGACGGCCTACGCGGTCAATATCCTGGGCTGCATCCTTGGGCCGTTGCTGGCGGGGTTTCTCCTGCTGCCCCATATGGCTGAACGGCATGCGCTGGCGGTCCTGTCCCTGCCGTTATTTGCCGTGGGTTTTTTGTCCGTGCGCAGCCTGGGCCCTCGGCGGTTTTTTGGCGCCATCAACGCCGCGACTTTTTACGCGGCCTTGGCCGTCTTGGCGTCGGCGCAGGTCTTTCTTTCCGTTTCCTTCGAGGATCGCCTGGGGGAACTCGGTTGGAAAACCGAGGTCAAAAGGGATTATCAGGCCACCGTCGTCGCCGCCGGTACGGGCATGCAAAGAATGCTCTTGGTCAACGGCGCCGGCATGACCAAGTTGACGCCGATTACGAAATTCATGGCCCATTTGCCGTTGGCTTTCCTGCCGCGCCCGCCGCAAAACGCCTTGGTTATCTGTTTCGGCATGGGAACCACTTTCCGCTCGCTGTTGTCCTGGGGGATAGAGGTTACCGCCGTCGAGCTCGTTGCCGGCGTTTACGGCGTTTTCGGCTATTTTCATAGCGACGCCCAAGAGGTCCTGGCTTCGCCGCGCGCCCGGATCGTCGTCGATGATGGGCGGCGCTTTTTGGCCAGATCCCCGGAGCAGTTCGATGTCATCACCATCGACGCGGCTCCGCCCATGGAAAGCGCGGGAACCAGCTTTCTTTACACGAAGGAGTTCTATTCCCTCATCGCCGCTCGGCTTAAACCCAGCGGCATCGTGCAGCAGTGGTTTATGGAGCCCTTGGAGCCCAGCGTCATGTCCGCTTTCGCCTCGGCCCTCAAGGAATCTTTCCCGTATGTGCGGGTTTTTCTCTCGGTGGAGGGCTGGGGGTATCATTGCCTGGCCAGCCGCAGTCCCATTGCGGCTTACAGCGCCGCCGCTTTAGTCGCGCGTATGCCGCCGGCCGCGGCCAGGGATTTCTTGGAATTTGGGCCTCATGCCCGGATGGCGGAGCAAATGGAGGCGGCGATTAGCAAGGAGATAGCCATTGACGACCTTATTATTTCCGGCGTGCGGCCTTTGCGTGACGATCATCCCATTAACGAATATTTTTTCCTGCGCAGGGAATTTCCGAAGTTATGGCCGTAATCTAAATGCTAGAATCTGCCAACAGGTGCGCAGCGCATGAAAGCTTTGGTCCTCTCGGGCGGTAAAGGCAGCAGACTTCGCCCCATCACCCATACCTCCGCCAAACAGCTTATCCCTATTTCCAACAAGCCCATCCTTTTTTACGGCCTGGAGGCCATCGCCGCGGCCGGCATCAAGGAAGTCGGCATTATCGTGGGCGACACCGCCGCCGAGATCCGTGCGGCCGTGGGGGACGGCTCGGCCTTTGGGTTTAAGGCGACCTATATACCCCAGCAGGCCCCTCTGGGCCTGGCCCATGCGGTCAAGATCGCCGGAAAATTCATCAAGGATTCGCCCTTTCTTATGTTTTTGGGCGACAACCTGCTCAAAGAAAGCTTGACCCCCTTAGTCGAGGATTTCCAAAGCAAAAAGCCTAACGCCCAGATATTAGTGACCAAGGTGCCCAACCCCTCCGCTTTCGGCGTGGTGGAATTAAACGGTGAGCGCGTCGTGCGCTTGGTGGAAAAACCGGCCCGGCCCAAAAGCGACCTGGCCTTGGTCGGGGTTTATCTGTTCGACAAAACTATTTTTCAGGCCATTAAAAACATCAAGCC
>MGUO01000015.1:17687-20826 GCA_001800015.1 Elusimicrobia bacterium RIFCSPHIGHO2_02_FULL_57_9 | reverse complement strand
GATAGCGCTCGGTTGGCAAAACTACCGCAGGCGCGGCGAGCTCATCGAGCGCAATTTGGAAGCCGGCCGCTTGCGGGAAATCGCGAGCTTTGCCGAAGTCTGCCGCCTTTCCATCACGCTTGACAATCCCGTGTTCATGAAGAATTACATCCGCTACATCCGGGCTCTTAAGGACGCCAGAGAGGATATTGTTTTCGCGTATTTCGTCCGCAGCGATTGGCGCATACAATTTCATACCGATCAGCGTTTCGATTCGAGCCCTTTTACCAAATGGGAGAAGGAAAAACTAGGCGGAGCTCAGGAGGTATTGACTCCGATTCTCATCAATGGGCGCAGGGCGGGGACCGCCGTTGTCGGGTTTTCCGGCAGCTCGCAAAAAATTATGAGACGGCAAACCCGAGATCAACTTCTGATCGAAACGGTAAAAACCAGCGCCTTGGCGGTTTTGGCCGGCATTGTTATGGCGATATTTTTCTTCCGACAGATCACAAGGCCCTTGCAATCATTAATGAGGGCCTGCGAGAAGATCAGGAGCGGCGATTTCAACGTAAAAGTCAATGTGAACCCTAAAACCGAGCTGGGCGAACTGGCGGAACAATTTAACACGATGGCCTCCCGGTTGGCGATATTGGATGAATTAAAGGACCGCATCATCTCCAACGTTTCCCATGATTTACGGGGGCCGCTGCATGGAATCAAGCTTAATACCGAATATCTGCTTTTAGAGGATCCGGAAAAGGACAAGATCGTCGCCCGGCATCGCAATACGCTGGCGACTATCTTGCAGGAAACCACTCGCTTAAGCCATTACATCAACAACATCCTGGATGCCGCCAAAATCAAAGCGGGGCGTATGGAGTATCATCTGGAACCAGTGGATATAAAGGCCATGACTCAGGGCATTTTTTCGATTTTTGAGATTATGGCCATGAAACGCAAGATTTCCCTGGAACTGGAGATGCCGCAAGAGGCTCCCTGGGTTCTGGCGGACCAGGAACAGTTCAGGCATGTTCTGATTAATTTAATTTCGAATGCCTTGAAATTCACTCCTCCCCAGGGCCGTGTGGTTTTAAGGGTGGAGACCGCTGGAGAAAAAATCAGGATCTCGGTAATCGATACCGGTTCCGGCATTCCCCCGGAGGATCTGCCTCTGCTTTTTACCCGCTTCAAGCGGGCCGACGCGATCCTGCAGAGAACAAAGCAGATTCAAGGCACCGGCCTCGGGCTGCATATCGTTAAAGAATCGGTAGAGGCCATGGGAGGGAAAGTCGAAATCCAGTCCCAGACCGGCAAAGGCAGCACGGTCACCGTGACCATGGCGCCGGCTAACATAGTAGGATAGGCTGATTTGTGACTCTTCCCCCTCCTCCGGTCTTTCGAGTCCTTCTGATTGATGATGACCCGGCTTATACAGAACCCTTGGAGCAGCTATTCTCCCAACCGCCTTTTGAAGCCAAGGTTTGTTGGAACGCGGAGGTGGGATTGTCGGAGGCGCAAGGGGGAGGCTATCATATAATCATTCTTGATGTGATGATGCCCGGTCTGCATGGCCTGACGGCGCTTAAAGATCTCAAATCCAATCCCCGGACTTCCGGCATGCCGGTTTTCCTATCCTCAAGCATCACCGATCCAAAACTTCAAGAACAGGCGCTGGCCGCGGGAGCCGCGGGCTTCATCCCAAAGGGCTTGGAACTTCCTAAAATAATGAGCCGTGTGCGGCGGGCATTAAGAATATAGCCTACTCGATAGGAACGTCGAAGTAGCGGCCGGGAAAGGGCTCATCTTTCAGAGTGAAATGCCACCATTCATCCGGAAGATTTTTAAATCCGTGTTTTTCCATGGCCAGCTTAAGCAGGGCCCTATTAGCTTTTTGAACGGCTCCGATGGCTGGATTCAAGGTATGCGCCAGCTTGTCGAAATAATCATAGGCCGTGCCCATATCAAGGCCGTCAATGGTCAAATCCAGGGTGCTTCCCCGGCTATGGCCCGATTTAGCGGCAATATAGCCTTCCTTAAATAAATCTTTCTTATCAACATCAGGATAAAAAGTTTTTTTCATGCGCGCATCCGATAAATCCTTGGCCCATTGCACGAAGTCGTCCACCGCGCGCTGCGGACGATAGCAGTCATAAACTCTAAGCGACAGGGAGAACTCGCGCAAGTCCCTCTGCACGGCAGCCAGGGCCTGGGCCGCTGGTTTTGTCAGCAGGCAGCGAGCGGCGCTGTAACCGGCGACTTTTCTGCCCAGGAAATTGTTGTCGCCGAAATAACGCATCTCCACCAGAATGCCGGGCTCCATCGCATTAACCGCGACAAACGAGGAGTTGAACACTTCCTGTTCGCCAGGATATTGGGCACACCAAGCTGAAGAAGCTAGGTAAGCGATCAGGAGAGTCAGCATATGGTTGGCAAAAAAGCAATCTTATGGTTTGATAGAGTTTGCTGGCCACAAATGGCCGATTCTGGCGATAAGCGCCGCGAAGATCTCCATTGAGTCCCAGAGATTTTTAAGCCGCAGGTTCTCATTAGGCGCGTGCTGATTATTATCGTGGTAAACGCTGCTCACCACGCTCACGCGGTCCAAGGCTTCGGAGATGAACGACAGCGGAAGGCTGCCCCCCAGACTCGGCGAAACCGCGATAGGCGCGGACCTTGTTTCCAATTTCGCGGGCCAAGGCGAGCTGCGAGGCCGATGATCTGATCCGCGCCGGTTGAGCGCCGTGGGAAAATGCCGGAACTAAAAGCGACAGGGCAACGAGAAATATCATGACTGCCTCCATGTAGATATGGAATTCTAACCATATTCCGGAAGAATGGGATGAGAGGAAAGACCTAAAAACATCCCATCATTCGGCCTATTGACGGATAGGACTTAAGGGCATGCGATCTTAGAACTTAGAGAGTACGGTCAATTTGGGCATGACGACCGCTGCGGGACGCATACCCGCGCCGTTGCGACCGAATGTGAATATTTCCACGTTGGGAATCACGTGAACCTTCCCTTCCGCCCGGGAGTAGTCCGCCCCGAAGACCAGCAAGGTGTTTTTGGCATTCGTCACATTGGTGTTTCCGGCTCCACTGAAGCCGAAGTAAGTTACCCCCGCGAGTTCGGGGTTGTAGTCCATGTGGTAATCCCAGC
>MGUO01000015.1:15895-17620 GCA_001800015.1 Elusimicrobia bacterium RIFCSPHIGHO2_02_FULL_57_9 | reverse complement strand
GGGGTCACGCTCCTGTTGTTTTCATAATCACCATATGCCTGCACGTAGAAGTTCCCGACGGACTTGGCATCAAGAGCCAGCATGAGTTTCTTGGTCTTGTTCGTCTCCTGCTTGGTATCGGACCCGTTGCCCGCTGTGACATGATAGCCAAAGCGCTTTTCAGGACCGAAATTGCCGCGCAACGCGACGCCGATATCCCGGGAGCTTCCCCATTTCTGAAGATCCAGCGGGGTCTTCTCGACGGAGCGGTAGCCCCAGAATTCTTCAACCTCATCCCATGTGGGACTGGCGGATAAACCGAAGAGGGCCGCGTGAGTCGCCTGCAATCTCCATTTAAGAAACGCATCTTTGATCAAAGGAGTCATCGTGGCCGCAGCCTTGGTGAAATCGTCATTAGCCGCTTCCAAACGCAGACGGGCCGAAAACTCCTCGTCGATGTCGTAGTCATAGCTGAAATTGATCCGGCGCAACCAAAAACCGTTGTGACCTTTGTACTTGTCGGTGTGATGTCCCTGCACCCAATACCAATCGCCGAACATGAGCGCCGAGAACTTGCCCTTAGCGACGGGATTCGGCGCTGTTGTCGCTTCCCCGGCCGCGAAGGCCGGAGACACGACCGCGGCCGCGCCGCCCCAGAGGGCGGCCAGCGCCACGGCGAGCATCCGTTTTATTGTTCTATCCATTTTATCCTCCCTTGGCAGCCCTCCGACCGGAAGCTCTTTCATGAGGCCTCCTCGATTAGATCCCTTACCCGCGATTTAATATCGTCGCGGACTCGGCGAAAATCTTCCGGCGAGAGACTCCTGGGATCTGGGAAGTCCCAATCCAGCCGCTTCTTCGCTGGAAGCGACGGGCAGCCGTCCCCACAACCCATGGTGACGATGCAGTCCCATGTCATGAAAGGAAGGTCCGTCAATCCCTTGGAGAGATGCCCGCTAATGTCGATGCCGTCCTCCTGCATCGTCTTGATCGCGTTCTCGTCGACATTGCCGGATGGCTTTGAGCCGGCGCTCCATGCCTGGAGGACCTTCTTGCCCAACGCCCTTGCGTAACCCTCGGCCATCTGACTTCGGCAGGAGTTCTCGACACATACGAATAGCACCTTTTTCTTCGCGCAGGCCTCAAGTTCTCCTTCCATATAAATTATTCGCGCCTCTTCCCGGTGCCCTTGAGTTTTTCGAGCCGCTCGACAGCAGATGTTATAATATTTGCCGCTCGCAACCTATGCCAAATTGGTGAACGTCGCGGCGGTCGGCAAGCTCCTGGCCTACTTCGGCCGGGACCTCCATGAGGCCTTCCCGGACGGCAAGGACCCCCACGACCTCGTCGCTCCGGTTACCGACTTCGGCTCCTGGTTGCGCAACTTCCGGGTGAGAGAGGCTCCAGGATAGGTGGGCATCCTTCTCGTTCACGTCCTCTGCCTTCTTTGACGGCGTCTTTGATGTCAGGCGTCTTTGAGATATTTCCGCACAATACGGCTGCTGGGAATTTTAGCAGCAAGTTTATGGAGCGTGTTATAGAGCCCCCCTTCCGCCCTCATGACGAACAGAAGATCAGGCAAAAGACCCTTGTGCACCATGAGACTCTGGCTCTTCTCATAGAGCTTCTTCAGGAAGGCGGAATCCCCGAAGTCTACCAACCGTCCCTCATCTCTCGGATCAGGCGGGAACATACTCCTGTACAATTGCCCAAATTCCTTCACCACTTGGATGGCCTTTGGGGTCG
>MGUO01000015.1:11722-15864 GCA_001800015.1 Elusimicrobia bacterium RIFCSPHIGHO2_02_FULL_57_9 | reverse complement strand
AGTCAACCAAGCCGATCATGCCGTTGGAACCGAAGAGGTAATTGCCCGAATGCGGATCGGCATGGATCGCATGCAGCTTAAGAAGCTGATAATAGAACATGTCCATGAGGTTCGCCCCGATTCGATTTCTTTCCTCTTGAGTAGGATTCCGGGCCAGCCAGCGATCCAAATGCTCCCCTCGGACGAACGACATCGTCATGACAGTTTCGCTTGAGAGCTCTCGATACACCTTCGGCATACGCACGTAACCGAGGCCGCGAACGTGCTGATTAAAATACTCAATATTCTTGGCCTCATTCCGATAGTCGGTTTCTTGAAGTATGCCCGCTGCCAGTTCATCAAGGAAGGTTTTGGTGATGTGGCCCGACAAGCGGGCAGGCCGGGAAGCGGTCTTGAGCATTTTGAAGTCGTTCTCAACGACATTGCGAATGCCGGGATACTGGATCTTGACCGCGACCTCTTCGCCCTTGCGCGTGGTGGCGCGGTGAACCTGGCCCAGCGACGCGGCGGCAAAGGGTTGAGGATCGAATTCCTTGAATACCTCCTCGGCATCCTTGCCCAGTGCGTTTTTGAATTGCACCCGCATCAAGGAAGAATGCATGCCGGGAGCCTGCATTTGGAGCTTGCTGAGCTCTTGAATCAATTCTTCGGGGAGTGCGTGGGATTGCATGCTGAGCGCCTGGCCGATCTTCATGAGTGGACCGCGAAGATCCTGTAACTCATCCCGCAACTGGGTCCCCACGCGCTGATTGGTCGCCTTGAGTTTCTCTTTGCGCGCTTCCTTTCCCAGGAAGGCGCTCTGCAGGAGATAGCCGAAATAGCTGTTCGCGATTCCCGCGCCGAGTTTGCCAACCTCCAACGCCCTGCCGAAAGACCCCTTCCTCATTTTATCGTTGTCCATTGGAGTACCTCCCATTGGCGATAGCGACGCCAATTTTCAAGCCACGATCGAGAAATGCCAGAGTGGCTTCTTTGTTCTTTGAGTGGTCATTGAGCCAATGCATCAGGACCGCCATGTAGAAGGCCCAAAACATGTGGGGGCCAAAAGAGCTCAAGAGGCCCATCCCCTGGTTTCCTATATCTAATTCGATGATCTCTCCAATGAACTTGAGATAGCGAGACTGAAGATATTGGCTTTCCACGCTCAGTGGGATAAGTTTTGATGCCGGTTGAAAGGCCCGCAGGATCACCGAGCCAATGAAGCTCTCATAGGTCGACAAATACTCAAGCTGCTTTTGGATGATCGCAAACAGCTTCTCTTCCAATGGAGCCTTCTGGAGCCGCTTCTGGCCCTGGTACCATTCAATGACGAATTCCGTTTCCCTCTCAAAAAAATAGAGGGCAATATCATCCTTGGTCCTGAAATAGTTGAAGAGCGTTCCTTCCGCGATCCCGGCTCTGCGGGATATTTCTTTGGTCGCAGTGCTCTCGAATCCCTTCTTCCGAAACAGCTCAAGAGCAGCTTTGAGGATTTTTTCCTTTGTCCGCTCCTTATGCGCAACCCGCTTGCCGAGTTTGGGGCGCTGATATTCTGCGCCCCGCTCGCCGCCGACGGTCCGTCTCCCGCCCCTGCCCTTCGCATCGGTCTTCATAAGCACCTCCTAATACTGAGCGCACTCATATAATACATGAGTGCGCTCATAATGTCAAGCGATTTGTGCGACCAGCGGATTGATCCGTGCCGATTATTCCGCAGGTATTGACATATGTAACTGCATATGCAATACTATATGCGTGTATTTGATCCGTTTGGCTTTCGATGCGCTAAATGACCTGAGAAAGTTCCCGGCCTATCATCGGAGGCGCATCTTGGACGAGATCGAGAGGCAATTGAGCCATGAGCCGACATCCTCGACCCGGAACAGGAAGCTCCTGGTCAATCTTGTGCCTCCGTGGGAAGCAGAGCCTCCTATCTGGGAGTTGAGGATCGAAGAGTTTCGGGTTTTCTACGACGTCTCGGAGGAGGAGAAGACGGTGTATGTCAGGGCCATGCGCAGAAAGCCGGCGGGTCTGTCGACGGAGGATATCCTATGAGAACCGTTTCAGTTCGCGAGCTGCAACGCAGCATCAAGCAATGCGTCCAGTACTCCCAGAAGGACCGGGTTGTCGTCACCCAGCACGGGGAGCCTTCCGCGGTCATTATCGGAGTCAAGGGATTGGATTGGGAATCGGTGGTCATGGAGACGAACGCGCGCTTTTGGAAGATGATTCGAAAGCGCAGAAACCAGCCGACGATATCCCTTGAGGACGCGAGGTCGCGCGTCTCCGATGGCCGTCGGAAATATGGGAAGACATAAGAAACCATTCAATATGCGTCTGACCGTTTCCATCGAGCCGATGGATGGAGAAAGGCGAAGGACATTCTTTGGCATTTTGGGATGCACCGGGAGTCGGAGTTCTTTACCCCCTGAAAAGAAAGGGGCTTGTGTAGGACACGAACAAAAAACGGCTTAAAATCGCTCATTCCTTCGTGAGAGGTCTCGAAGGGTAAAAAACGGAAAGGCATTTCTCCCAAAAAAGAAATGCCTTTCTCGCAACCTATGCTAAATTGGCTCCCGGGGCTGGACTCGAACCAGCAACCTAGCGGTTAACAGCCGCTCGCTCCACCATTGAGCTACCCGGGAATAAAACGAATATATGTCGATTCTATAATAGTTTGCCGGGCCTGTCTATTTTGTTTAAGGCCGGAAAATGGCTGATAAGGCCGAGTCGATATCGGGGAACTTGAAGCGGTAGCCTGATTCCAGAGCGCGTTTCGGCCTCACCTTCTGCCCGCTCAGCAATAAGCCCCCCATCTCTCCCAATGCTAGGCGAAGAACAAACCCGGGAACCGGCATGAAAGCGGGCCTCTTGAGGGCGCGCCCCAAGGCGCGGCTGAAATCCCTATTGGTCACGGGCTCGGGCGCCACGGCGTTCACCGGCCCGGAGACGCCGCTTTTTATCAGATGCAGGATCAAGCCGGCTAAATCCTCCCGCGCGATCCATGACATCCATTGCTTGCCGCTGCCCAAAGGCCCGCCCAGCCCAAGCTTGAAGGGAAACAGCATTTTTTCCAAAGCCCCTCCGTCTTTATCCAGCACCACGCCGATGCGCAGGTTGATGGTGCGCATGCCTAAGGCTTGGGCCACCTGCGCCTCATGCTCCCAATCGGCGCAGAGCCGGGCCAAAAAGTCCTGCCCAGGCGGCGAATTTTCATCCAAGGCTTCATTGCCGCCAGGCCCGTAATAGCCTACCGCGGAGGCGCTGATAAAAACAGCGGGATGGGACCCGGCGCAGGAAAGCCCGGCGACCAGGGCGCGCGTGGAAAAAAGACGGCTGTCCGAAATAATTTTTTTTCGCGCCGGGGTCCAACGCCCTTCGGCGATGTAGGCCCCGGCCAGATTGACCACGGCCGCCGTCCCGTCAAGAACCGTCTGCCAGCTGCCGGAACTCACTCCATCCCAAGTTTCAGTCTTAACGGGACCGGACTTCGTTTTTCCGGCTTTTCGGGAAAGCAGAACCACTTCATATCCCGCCTCCAGCAGGGCGGCGCTCAGCGCCCGGCCGATAAAGCCGGCGCCTCCTGCGACCACGACGCGCGACGCACGCGGCGAGAGGTTCATCTGAAACAAAATTATACTTGATTTCCATTTAGAATCACGTTATGCTTGTGTTCATGGACGTTTCCGGGGATTTAAGCCTAGGAACGCTTCTTCAGGACATTGTTTCCCGTGGAGCATCCGACCTGCATTTGATCAGCGGAATCCCGCCCGTGGCCCGCATCTCGGGCGAGATCGGGGCCCTGCCCTACCCGCCCATGAATTCGGAGCTGATCATGAAGCTCCTGAATCCCTATCTTTCGGAATTTCACCGCGATATCTTCAGAAAAGAGATGCGCCTTAGCATCTCGCACACCATAAAGGATGTCGGCCGTTTCCGTTTCAGCCTCTATCAGTCGCTGGGAACGCCGGGCGTTTCTATCCGCGTGATTCCCACCAAGACCTATCCCTTGGCCGCCCTGGGTTTGCCCGCCATCGTTGGGAATCTGGCCAAAAAGCGCTCGGGCATTATTTTGGTCACGGGAACCACCGGCAACGGAAAAAGCACCACCATGGCCGCGATGCTGGAGCATGTCAATCAAGGCGGACGGCCCTGCAAGATCA
>MGUO01000015.1:9628-11684 GCA_001800015.1 Elusimicrobia bacterium RIFCSPHIGHO2_02_FULL_57_9 | reverse complement strand
CATAATATGCATCGGAGAAATGAGAGAGGTCGCCTCTATCTCGGCCGCGCTTTTGGCCGCTGAAATGGGACATCTGGTCCTGACGACCTTGCATACCAGGGATGCCTCCAAGACGGTGCAAAGAATCGTCGCCGCATTTCCCCAAATCGACCAGGAACACATGCGCGAGCAGCTGGCCATGGCCATGGAGGCCGTCATTTGTCAGGAACTGCTGCCCCGGGCCGACGGCAAGAGCCGCGTCTTGGCCACCGAGATATTGATCGCCACCCCCGCCGTACGCCAGTTGATACGGGACAACAAGCTTGACGCCATCAACGACGTCATTCAAGCAGGCATGGAAACAGGGATGATTTCCAAGGACGCCTCCATTGGACACCTTTACCGCAAGAAATTGATAACGCGCGACAGCGCCATGCAGCATATGCGTAATCCCGAGCTCATCGACCGCGCCATAATCCCGGGAGTTTGAGATCATGGTCATCGTCGAAAACATCGAGCGGGTGCGGGTGCTGCGCCTGGCTAACCCCCCCTCTAATGTTCTCAATATCAATTTACTGCAGTCTCTTAAAGCCCAGATTCAAGAAGCCGGAAACGACGGCTCCGTGCGCTGCCTGGTCCTGGCCTCCTCTTACCCGCGTTATTTTTCCACGGGGCTCGATCTGACGGAGGTCTTTTCCCTGCCGGACGGCCGGCGATCGGAGCCCTTCGCTGTGCTTTTGGACGTTTACCGCGGCCTGCGAGACCTGCCTAAGCCCACCCTGGCCGCCTTAAGCGGCAGCGCCGTTTTAGGCGGCTGGATACTGGCCATGGCCTGCGATTTTCGCCTGCTTTCCCAGGAAACCGGAAAAATCGCCTTATCCGAAATCCGCTTCGGGCTGTCTCCGACCGCGGAATTGATACGGCGTCTGCTGAGTTTTTCCTCAAGCCCTTCCTTGGTCAAGGACATGATTTTGCGCGGCAAGGCCCTGCGCGCGCAAGAAGCCCTGGCGGGAGGTTTCGTAGACAGCCTAGCGCCGGCCGCAAGCCTGGAAGAACAAGCCCTGCATGAGGCTAAGGGGCTTTCCAAGCTTGCCCCGGGCGCTTATGCGGCGGTCAAAGGCGCTTGGCTGCGCTGCTGCGGCGACAGGTCTTTTGAGGCGGGCAGCCGAGAGGACTTCGAGCGGATTTTTGCCGCGCCCGAGGCCAAGGAAGGCATGGCCGCCATGGTCGGCAAACGCCGCCCTCGCTGGGAACAATAGTGTTTTCCCCTGATCTGCTTAAGGACCGCGTAGCCGTGGTCACAGGCGCAGGCACCGGCATTGGGAAGTTCATCGCGCAGGCTCTGTCGGCTCACGGCGCTCACGTGGTCTTGGCGGCCAGGGCGTTGGAGCGTTTGGAGCTGGTCGCCGGCGATTTAAAAGCCAAAGGCCGGCGGGCTGTTGCCGTAGCGACCGACATCGCCGAGTATGATCAGGTTAAATCCCTGTTTGCCCGGATTGACGAAGAATTCGGCCGGGTGGATATCCTGATAAACAACGCCGCGGCTAATTTTATCAGGCCCAGCGAAATTTTAACCTCGGTGCGCTGGCGCAAAATCATCGATATTGTTCTAAACGGCACCTTCCACTGCAGTCTCGAGGCCGGCAAAAGAATGCTTCGGCAAAAATCCGGCAATATCATCAATATCGTGGCGGCCTATGCTTGGAACGGCGCCCCGGGGCTGACGCCATCGGCCAGCGCCAAGGCGGGCGTGGTGGCCTTGACCAAAAGCCTGGGGGCGGAATGGGCCGATCGCGGCGTGCGCGTGAATGCCGTCTGCCCGGGTTTTATCGATACCCCGCAGGCCGGCGAGCGGCTTTGGCCCGAGGAATGGATACGCCAGGATCTGTTGGAGCGCATTCCCATGGGAAAATTCGGCGCGCAAGAGGATGTATCCAACCTTGTTCTCTATCTCGCTTCCCCTCTGGCCCGTTATGTTACCGGCGAAATCATGGTGGTCGACGGTGGAGAAAGCCTGGGGAAGGGAGCCCTAAACGTCATCCGCAAGGTGGGCGTCGTGCGTCGCAGAGATAAGAAA
>MGUO01000015.1:0-9616 GCA_001800015.1 Elusimicrobia bacterium RIFCSPHIGHO2_02_FULL_57_9 | reverse complement strand
CATGGCGAGCCCCTCCCTTAAAAAACCTGTGGATATTCTATGCCACAGGCTCGTGACGGTGCTTGCCGTTTCCGTAAACGGCCTCTTTGCCGGCCTTGACCGTGGCCATCAACTGTTCCTTTTTTTCCGGCATTGACTCCTTGATCTTGGCCAGAAGTTCCGAGCCTTTCTTGCGGCGCTCTTTAAGCCAATCCCCTAATTGCTCGCGAGTCTCCTCACCCGGCTTGGGCGCGAAAAGCAGCCCCAAACCCGCTCCGATGGCTGTCCCGATCACGAAATACCAAAAGCTTGATGCTCCCTGATCCCTGTAAGACATGAGTTCTCCTCCTTAAGTTTGCGTCGGCGTTGCGGAGTTTATAACAGGAATGCGCGATTCTGTCAAGGCCGCTTTTTGGCTTCTCGTTCCAATTCGGCCATGCGCGCCTTGATCTGCTGATCGGCCAGGTCCTGTTTCTGCCGCCAGTTGGCGGCAAGTTCCCGCTCCATTGAGACAAATCTTTTCTGTAGGACGTCTTCGCGCTCGCGGATCATTTCGTCCATTTTCGCCTGCATGTTCTTGATTTCTTCCAAACGCCGCTGCTCAAGCGCTTTCTCGCGCTCCCGCCATTCGTTATGCAGGGCCTCCACGCGCTGCTGATGATAGCTCTCCAGGTCCTTGCGCCGCTGCTCCAATTCCGACTCGTGGCGCTCTAGCCACATGGATTTCTCCTTCTCCACGGCATCCTCGGACTGTTTTTTCCAATCCTCGAAGCGGCGATGCTGGTTTTCCTCGCTCTTGGCCAGCTGTTCCAGATAGTGGGTATGCTGCTTTTCCAGGGCCGACACGCGCAAGGCCACGCCCTCGGCCTCTTTCTTGGCCCAGATTTCCTCAAGGGATTGTTCCAGCTGCTTGAAGCGCTGTTCCCGTTCGGCCTCAAAGCGCTTAAAGCGCTCCTCCAGGGCAAGGCGTTCGGTTTCCCAAACCGCCTGCTTGCCGTGAAGTTCCTCGTTAAGCGCCTGGTTCTGGTAATTGGAGCGCCCTAGCTCCTCTTGGAGCTGGCGAATCTGCCGGTTTATTTCCGCCTCGGTTTTTTGCTCGCGCAGATCCTTTTGCGCGGATTGCGCGTGATGCCTTTCGCGCTCTTCCTTAAGCTGGATGGCCGCTTGTTTGGATTCCTGCTCCTGCTGTTTTCTGGCGCTGTCGCGCAATTCCATGGCCTCTTCCTCGTGCTTGTGGCGCAGCTCTATTTCCAGGTTCTTCTGCCGGGCCAGAAGCTCGCTTTCCGCCTTCTTGCGCTGCAAATCTAGTTCCTCGCGGGTCTTCTGGGTTTCCGCTGCGAAGCGGTTTCTCTGCTCCTCCAAAGCGGTCTCGTAGTGGCGGATAAGCTCCTGCTCGCGGGTAAACCAGCGCTTGTCAAAATTTTTCTCCTTCTGCACGTGCTCGGCCAGCGCGGCCGCTTTCCAATTGCGGAATTGCTCCTCCAAAGTCTGCTGGGCCCGCTCGTTCTCGGCTATTTTAGCCGAGAACGCTTCATCCAGGGCGCGGGCGCGCTGCTCCAATTGTTTCTCCAAGGCCGCCTTCTCGTTTCCCAGAGCCCGCTCATGCTGCTCTAATAATTCCAGACGCAGGCGGTTGAGCTCCTCCTGGGCGGCCTTCTCTTTTTGGGCGTAATTTTCATGGAGGGCGGCTTGCTTGGCCTGGGCCGCCCCCTCAAGTTGAATTTCCTTCTGTTTTAAGGCGCTTAGACGCTCCTCGTGCTGGCGTTCAAGTTCCGCTGTCTTCTTGGCGACGAAATCGTCCTGTTGCCGGATGCGCAGGGCTTCCTGGCGAGAATGCTCTTCGAGCATTCTCGCCCCTTTATGCCTATATTCCGCAGCCAATTCCTCCTCTTTGACTTTAAGTCCCTTGAGACCCCTCGCATATTCCTCTTCATTGGCCTTGATCCTGGCGTCCCACTTCTCCTGCAGAACCGCTTTCTCATGGGCCAGCTCTTCCTCGAATTTCTGAAGGAAGTTCTTCTCTTTTTCAACCCAACCATCCATGAGCCGGCGTTCGGCCTGCGCGTAGCGCGCCTCGGCCTCTGCGCATTTCCTGGCGAAATCTTCATCAAGCTGTTTTTTTAACTCGGCAAGATGCCCATCGATTTCCTTGGAGCGGTCGGCCAAGGCTCGCGCCCTCTCCTCGAATTGCAGAGAGGCGGTTTGATCCAGTTTTTCGCGGGCTTCCTTGGTCTTCTTCCACAACCCATTTTCCAATTCCGCCCAGGAGGCCTGAAGCTCCATCTCCCGCTTGCTGTAGCGCTCATGCAGGGCTTGTTCTTTGAGATGATAGTCGCGAAGGAGCTTTTCTTCGATCTGCTGGCGGGCGACCTCCAATTGTCGGGCCGCGCCCTCCACCTGTTTGCAGAGCGCCTGATTTTGCTCGCGCAAGCGGCCGGCTTCCCGCTCCTTATCCTCCAGAGCTGTTTGCTGGCTGCGCAGGGAAGCCGTGATTTCCTCATCCCGTTTTTTCCGAAGCCCGGCCAGCAATTCGCCGTCGTGGCGGTAGCGGTTGGCCAACTCGACCTTCTCCCTTTCCGCAACAAGAAGATCGGCTTCCCGCTGTTCCAGATTTTTCTTAAGCCGGGCCCATTTCTCATCCCGGTCCTTTTTGGCCGCCGTCATTTGCGCCAGTTCAGCCTGGAGACGGGCTAAATCCTCTTCCGTTTGGCGCCGGGATTGCTCGATGCGAACGCTCTCCTCGGAGCGCACCTGCATGCGGAGGTTGTTCCTAAATTGAGCTTCCTCGGCGGCCCGGCGTTTCTGCTCGTCTTCCCATTTTTTGGCTTGCTGCCGCCAGCTGTCGACTTGGGCCGTCAACTCGGAAATTTTGTTTTCTGCGGTTTTATGCCGGCCGGCCTGGTCCTGGATTTGAGCCTTAAGACCGGCGTTCTGGTCCTGTAGATTGCGGATGGTGGCCAAAGCTCCCCGGATAGCCAGCCGCGCCGCCTCTAAATTATTGATTTCGCGCAGGGCTTCCTCGTCCCATTCCTGGTCTTTCATAGCCAGTGACTATGTAGAACAAATATATTGCGAATTTATTATGAAAAAACTTCGCTGCTTATTGACATATTGGCCATTTCTGGCTATCCTAAAATGGTGGCTTCCATGAAATCAGAAACCACGGCCTCAAAGCTGGATATAACGAAGATTGCCCACGGCTTGATGCGAGTCAAGGTCGGCCAGGGCAAGGGCTTCTTCAAGGTCGGCGTGGAGAAGAAGCACGGCGAAGCCAACTCGATCTACTTCGAGATCAACGGAGCCAGAAAATTTGAAGTCGGCAACGATTGCGATACTTGCCATTTCTGGTTTAAATGCCTCCATGAACCCAGGCTTTCCGCGCAGAGAAAAATCGCCAATCTTCCCAAGACCATCCAATTGCCCAGGCCGGTGGATGAGTCCATGATACAGGAACTCTCCCCTTTGCTCGAGTTGATGGAAAAGGGGGAATACGATATTTTTGAAACCGCCATTCATCTTGCCGGGCCTTACGACAGCGAGGATGAAGGTTCTTATTTCTTCAACAACGAGTTCATGGAACTTTGGGATATCAACGATCCCAAGGAAGAAGGCTTGCTCTCAGACTGGGAGCACTATGAAGGCCAGAGGCCCCGAATCTTCAGGCATCCCGACACCGGCTTAACGGAAAAACAGTTCGAATTCATCATTCCCCTGGTGCCCCGTGCGGCTTTGAAAGAGGAATATATCAAGTTGTACCAATCCATGATCGCCAACGGCGACCGGCCCCGGATACTCATCTTCTGCATGTATCAGCGCGGCATTCCCGAGTCGGTAAAACGGGGGCACGCAAAAAATATGCACTCCTTTCTGGCGGGGTTCGTCCTGGACGGACACCACAAACTGGCGGCTTACCGCAGGGCCGGAATCCCCGCGAAATTCCTGACCATCCTCTCTCACAAGGCGAGCAAATACTTCCTGCTGAAAAACGAAGGCAATTCACCGCGCGCCAGGATGGAAGAGCGCCTAGCCTCTCTTGTCTCTTAGGCCGCGGCTGGGGTTTGCGGCCGTTCTGACGGGCCTGCTTTTTCTATCCCGTTTTTATCCCCTGCCGGCTTTAAAAGACGCGGTTACGGGCTTGGCTGTCTGCGATGCCGGCCTTTATTTTCCGCCTTTACATCTTTTCTTTACTCCCTTCTATTCCTTGGCCGATCTGGTTGCCTGCAACAGCGCCACGCAGGATATCGCCTTCCTTTTCTATCTCTTGCTTGGCTGCGGGCTAATATTTCGCCTAAAGCGTTCTTTAAAGTCCTTGGCGCTCTATTGGCTTCTGGTCGCGGTTTTTTTGGCTTGGGCGGCCTTGATCCCGCACGATTTTTCCGGCCTGCGTCTTAACGACCCGGATATTCTGGCCGTGGATTTCCATTCGCACACTTCGCATTCCTGGGATGGACGGGCCACCTTTACGCCCGCGCGCAATCTGGCCTGGCATAAGCGCGCGGGCTTTGACGCCGGGTTTATCACCGATCATAATAAGACCGCCGGCGCAGTCGATGGCAAGGCCTTAAGCCGGCTGGCTTGGTCCTCGGGGCAAAGGGCTTATGCCTCCCTGGAGGGCGAGGAATTAAGCTTGCACGACTGCCATGTCGTGGCGCTGGGAAACAGCAGGCACATCGACGCGCGGCAGTACCTCGGCTTGGAGGGCCTCAAGAAATTCCTGAATGAGGCGGGAGCGGTCCATGGCGCATTGCCGCTGATGAGCCTGCCCGAATACTGGAAACGCGGCTGGCAGTTGCGGGAGGACTACGCCTCTTGGGGCGCGAAAGGCTTTGAGATCTCCAATGGAGCGCCTCAAGGCGCGAATTTCCCCGAGGACAAGCGTCGGACGATTATCGAGCTATGCCGGCGCCACAATCTCTTCGTGGCCGCGGCCTCGGACAATCACGGCTACGGCTCGGCCGGCTGCGCGTGGAATCTCATGAAAATTCCCGGCTGGCAGGCCCTTGATCCTGATCAGCGCCAAAGGGCGGTGCTTGAAACGCTGCGACGTGAAGAGTTTAAAGCGGTGCGCGTGATTATCCGCAACAAGATAGAGCCGGTTTACGGCGACATGATCTGGGTCGATACGCCCAGGGCCTTGTGGAGAATGGCGCGCTGTTGGACCTGGCCCCAATCGATCTCGGCCTTTTTTTGGATTTTGCTCATAGCCCTGCCGCGGCCGAATTCCCTGCGCAGGCTCCCCATCAAGGCATAGGCGATATCCCCGGGACAGTTGGTGGGCCGGTAATCGCGGTGGCCGCGCAATGACTCGGGATCGATATCGTATTGGGCCACGAGATAGCGTCCGATATTGACGATCGCCTCATTCTCCAGCGGCGTGAGCGCGTTATTTTTAGGAGGGTGGTGCGTGCCCAACAGAGCGATCCCGATATTGCCGGGATTATTATCCTGGGTGTGCGCCCCTTCCACGGTTTCCGGCCGGCCTTCGAAAATGCGGCCATGGGAGTCGATGAGGAAGTGATAGGCGATGTCGCTCCAATTACGTCCGTTTTGATGATAGTCCTGGATGAAGAGGACCTCCTTTAAGGATTCCTCCTCGG
Organism: Elusimicrobia bacterium RIFCSPHIGHO2_02_FULL_57_9; assembly: GCA_001800015.1. Lineage (GTDB taxonomy): Bacteria > Elusimicrobiota > Elusimicrobia > UBA1565 > UBA9628 > O2-02-FULL-57-9. The sequence goes on along the minus strand of MGUO01000015.1, from coordinate 4,040 downwards.
ATTGGGGATAAGAGCCGGCGCTGTGGTGCAGGGTTATACGCACGGGAACATGATAGGCATAAGGCTCCCGGGGCGCTCCTGCTCTCCATTTTATACGGCTGTAAACGCCGGGCCGGGGAATCGGATCTGATAAAGGAGCCTGCCGTCCTTGGGGGGCGGGGGAGCGCTCGGATGAGGAGAATGCTTCCACGCCGTAAACCTCGACGGGCCTGGACAACCAGCCGCGGGCCGTCGCTCTGATCCGGACGGCGCCGGGACCGAGCTCGAAGGTGGCCTTCCCCCAAAACCGGCCGTTGTCGAATCGTTTAACCTCGACTTTGGTCCACTCGCTCCACCGCCCCGAGACGTCGCTGCGGGAGATTTCAAAAACAAGCTGAGGCTGCTTGCTGTTCCCATGAAAGAGCACGCTGTCCCAAGGCTCCAGGATCGGGGCGCTCTCGCCGCTGTCGTAAGCCAGCGCCCGGCCCAATGGAATACCAGGCATCTGAAGAGACGAAAGCGGGCTGGGAAAAACAGCCTCTATGCCTAAATCGCCGGCTGCTGCCGGAAAGGCCGGGGCCATGGATAAAACAGCCCAACACAAGAGCAGGCTACCGCTCGCAACGCATGGGCGGCAACGGAATTTCCTATAGGCCGCCCAGCACAGCTCGCTACCGCTCGCAGCACTCTTCGACATCGGATATCTCCTTGGGGACGGTTGTCAGGTTGAGCGGCGGACCTTGCGGCTGAATGACGATATCGTCTTCTATGCGCACGCCGCCGAAATCTAAAAATTTTTCGGCCTTTGTAAAATCAATCGAGCCGCGGTGCTTGCGGCGCAGCGCCGGGTCGAGCAAGAGAGCCTTGATAAAATAAATCCCGGGCTCCATGGTGATGACAAATCCCGGCTCAAGGCGGGCCACGAATCGAACCGGAATCTTGGTCGGGTTGGCCATGCGGCGTTTGCGCCCGCCGGTCACGTCATGAACATCCAACCCCAGCATATGCGTCAGGCCATGGGGATAAAACAGGCGCACGGCCCCCCCCTCGACAAGGCCCGAAACCTCCCCTCTCAATAACCCAAGGGATTTAAGACCTTCGGCGATCAGGGTCATGGAGAGAACATGCAGCTGCGCCGAGACCACGCCCGGCCGGGCGCGCTCGATGCAGGTTTTCTGGGTCCGCAGGACTATGGAATAAATATCCCTTTGGCGGTTAGTGAACTTGCCGTTGACCGGGAAGGTCCGCGTGATATCGGCCGCATAGCCCCCGCACTCGGCCCCCGCGTCGATGAGAAGCATATCCCCGTCATTAAGCCGGGCGTTGTTGCGGTGATAGTGCAGAACCGCGCCGTTGGCGCCGGCGGCCACGATGGAAGGATAGGCCAGCTGCTTGAGCCCCGCCGTAAGGGACTCGGATTCAAAAACAGCTTGGACTTGATATTCAAATTGCCCGTGGCGCGCCGAGGACATGACCTTCCTATGGGCCCGGCCGCTGATCGCGTTGGCCCGCCGCATCAGCTCGATTTCGTCCTCGGTTTTGCAGGCGCGCAATTCATCCAAGGCGTCGCGCAGCTGCGCGCGGCGATTGGGCAGGCGCGGAACTTCGCGCCACTTTCCGCAAACTTTTTCATCGGCGTAGGTTTTGCGATAGCCGCGGCGCGCTTTTTTAACCGTGGATTCAAGTTGGTCGCTATAGAGAACCTGGGAAAAACCGTAGAGCGTTTTGGCTTCGCGCGGACCGGGCACATGCCCGAGCCAGACTCTGTGATAATTATCTATGCGCGGGATAAACAAAGTATGACGGTCACGGCGCGGGTCGATCAACAGGAAGCAATCGGCCTCTTCGACTCCGGTCAAATAGAGAAAATCCGATGTTTGACGGAAAACAAAATCGACGTCGCCGTTGCGCGGGATGTGCCGACCGCCGCGAAGCAATATCAGCCCGTCCGGAAGTCTTTTGCCCAAGGCTTTGCGCAAAGCGGCATGATGTTGCATTCGCGTATTATATTTAATATGATTGAAATCTGAAAGCCACCGCCCCACAGCTTGTCAGGCAACTTGAGGTGGCTTTCTTTTTTTATCGCTTCGCGATAAAAAAAGAAATGTTCCATATCCCCCTCAGAGGTCCCAGAATTAATAGGTCTAATAGAGACAGGGGAATAGGCCCTTCGACCCAGGACCGCCCCCCTGCGCAGATTGTATGATGGTTTTATGACAAAATTAAAAAAATTGCTTTCTCTTGCCTTGGCGGTTTTAATTTCCGGCGGCGGGGCCGTCGCTTTCGCGGCTCCCACAATCGGACGCAATCTCGCGGCGAATCGAACTCGAATACAATCCCTGGCTCTGCCTGTTCGCCCCGCGATTCGAATTGATCTTAAAGCGGGACAAGATTTTCAGATAATTTCCGCCTCAGGCCAATTGAAACAGGCCTCGAAAATCGCCCTTAATGCCGGCCGACAGCATCAGCAGGCCGAAATCGCGCCGGAGCTCGGCAAAGTCCGGCAGGATGGATACTGGAACAACGCCGATTGCGAAGCCGCAACCGGCAGCACCGCCGAGGCCGCCCCGACCCGTGCCGGCGCCAAGCCGGGCTCAACTCTGGCCCCAGCTCCTGCTAAAAATATTTCCCGGTTCGCCTCATTGGCCGCGGCAGCTTCACCGGTTCTTTTGGCCGTTCCCGCCGCGGCGGCGAATGCCGCGCCCTCTGCTTCCGGTTGGCTGGGCTCTTTGTGGAGTTATGTCGCGGCCTACATCCCGGCCGGAGCTGTTTTTGGCGGCATCCATCTTGTTCAGAAATCCATAAAATGGGGCATCAATGCGCTGGCCAAAAACAAAATCATCGGTGAGAACGCCAAAGATGCCCTCCACTTTTATGTGACTTCCGGCGCCTGGGCCGCCGCGCTCAGTCTGGGCCTTTACAAGCTGGGCATTCTCAGTGAGACGCTGCTGACGACTTTCGTGCTTGGAGCGACCCAGGCTGCGAAGAAAAAATTCGGAAATTACACTCAAACCCTTCTATTCGTAAAAAATCGTCCGTTTAAACTTAACGAAATCATAGGGCTGGAGGGCAATCTTCAGATAGCCAACGATATGACCATGGATAAGATGAATTTTGAGGTTATCGGCAGGCTTGCGGTCAAGCCTACCCCCGAAGAAGAGCAGGAGGGCCGGGTCATGGCGCTTAAAAACGTGATTGCGGGTCGCGTCGTTGATGTTAAGGGGAATCGTTTTGTCATTAAACCGGGCAGCAATGAAAGGAAGGAGAGCTGGTATACCTATACCCAGCTAAACGAAAATCCCATCACCATATTCAGGCCTTAGGAGACCAATCCGGCCGCCAGCCATAGCTTCCTCAGCAATGATATTCAGCCTCAAAAAATCGGCTTCTTGGATATAATCAAGACCGCGGCACAGAGGCCTAAAATCCCTCTGCTAAAGGCCCTGGCTGCTACCGGGGTCGCCATCGCCACCCCGTTCTTGCTGCCTGAGTTGAAAGACTCTATGGGGGCCGCCCTGCGGAATTTTTTTCCTTATCTCCAGGCCGCAAGCACCTTGAGCATCGCTTTAGCCGGGTCGTATTACATTCAGAATTGGGCCCTGGACCTAATCACCGAACTTGCCAAAAAATTCAATCGCGCCCGCGCTTGGGCCATTGTGGCCAAGTTCCTAACGCGTATCGCGCTCTATGCCGGCAGCGGCTATTTCTTATATCAAACCATGGGGATAAGCATGGCTGCCTTGCCCGCCTCGTTTAACACGCTCTACAACACGATCTGGGCCAAACTGGGCGCCGGCTTCGCCTTTAGTTATATCACCAGCGATGTGTGGATGAACTGGATGGAACGCATCCTTTATCGCAGGGATTTCCCGTATAAAATCGGCGAACGCATCGAGGAAGCCAAGGAGATCGGAACGCTCAAGAAAATCGGCATCCAGTATCTGACTCTCGCCGACACGGAAAACTCCCATATCCTGGTTCCTAATCCCATAGGAACCTTCCATTCTTTCGGATGGGTCGGGAATTCTTCCAAAAAAAGGTCGGAAGAAAAAACCCCTTAA
>MGUO01000014.1:573-1046 GCA_001800015.1 Elusimicrobia bacterium RIFCSPHIGHO2_02_FULL_57_9 | reverse complement strand
AGAGCTCGGTATTGTTGACGAGGCGGAGAATTTCCTGGTCGCCGGCGTTATAGCGCGTGCCGATCTCGTCGATCAGGCGGAGCAGGAGCTCGCGGCCCGTGATCTCGTTTCCGTGCATCGAAGAAATATATTTCACTTCCGGCTCGACTTCATCGACAGCGGCGTTGTCCGAAATTTTCATCACATAGAGATCGCGGCCGGCGGTAGATTTGCCGATCGAAGTGAGCTGCATGATGTCCGGGTAGCGCGCGGCGAGCGTGCGGAGTTGGGCTTCCACTTGCGTAAAGCTCGGGTACTCCGGGGCGTCTTTATTCGACATCTTGATGTCGGCGAAGCTGACGCCGAGTTTTTCAAGAATCGCGCGCGTGCCTTTGGGGCCGTACACTTCGTAGCCGTCGCGGGTCGGGTGGTCGAGTGTCAGCTGCTTATTCAGGGAAAGGAGCGGCAGCTTCTGGTGCGCCGGATCCACTACG
>MGUO01000014.1:0-520 GCA_001800015.1 Elusimicrobia bacterium RIFCSPHIGHO2_02_FULL_57_9 | reverse complement strand
TTGGCGGCGCCAAGGTTCATCGCCAAAAGGGCGATTGCCAGAATCCGAACTACTGTCTGCATATTTTTGCTCCCATCTTTCATTTCAAAACCTCGCCATTTCAAGCCGTTTTCCCAGCGATGGTCTCATGATCTATTCACATCTCAAGCAAGAAGCCGTTTCGCACTGCAGGATCGACGAAAAAAGCCGTGCCGCCTTTGAAAAAAATTACATGCCTTGGCAGCCAGGCCGTCCCAGAGCGCGGTTCCGCCATTTTAGCGGAGCGCCTCGAGGATCGCGCGCCGGAACTCGGCTCCGCTATTCTGCAAATCGTTCGCGCTGAGGCGATAGACGATGTCGGGTATAACTCCGAGGTTTTCGATCGGGCGGTGGTCGAGGCGCTCCGCCAGCGAGCCGGTGAGCGTGATCGATTCGATGCCCATGAGGTTCGTCAATTTCACTTCCGAGACGTAGCCGCCGGCGCCCGCGGTGCGGGTTCCGAGGATCTTCGCGCGGCGGTTGTCTTGCAGGATCGCCGGGA
>MGUO01000013.1:1000-2730 GCA_001800015.1 Elusimicrobia bacterium RIFCSPHIGHO2_02_FULL_57_9 | reverse complement strand
TTCCGCATCCACGACGGCGTAGCCATCATGCAGCGAGAGCTCCCAGAAGGTGTCGAAGGAAGCCTGTGCTTTCTGGCGGAGGAAAATGTTCTGCCGCCAGTGATCGCGAATGAGGTCGTAGGCGGGCCTGGCGTCTCCGGCCCAAGCCGAGAGCGTTTCGAGCATCGATCTGCGGTTTCCGAGCGGGGCGATGGCGGGCTGCGCGAGGCTTACGACGCCGCTCACCGGCTCGGCGTCGCCCCAGGATTCCAGAGAGTGATTGTCAGGGCAAACGTAGTGAGCGAGGCGCGTGGTCTCATCGAGATGGTCCTGAAAACTGATTCTTAGAGGAACCCGCTTCAGCCACGCGGCCAGTTGATCGCCCTCCGGCAATTCGGCGACTGGATCGACGCCATCAACCAGCAGAGCCGCAACCTTCCCATCGCGGAGATCCTGCTGAAGTGTTTCGAGTGCCTGATCGTTTCCCTGCCGCTGGAGTGAAGGACGTTCGATATCGAGCGTGTTTCCGTAATTGCCGAGCAGGTGGTTGAGGTAATTGCAAACTATTTGGGTGGGGACATCCTGCACGCCGCAGACCACCAGGCTCTGTCCCCGGTTCTCCCAGAGGCGGCGAGCAAGCTCATCGAGCGCGTTCGCCGCAACAGAGGTTTCCGCCAGCTCTCCCCAGTTCGACTCGCCGCCGGCGGCTTTCTCGACGCGCTGTGCCAATTGATTCAGGAGCAGGCCAATCTCGCCTGGCGGCACCGCGCGGCGCAGGTCGGCCTTGCTTCCGGTCAGGGACATGCGGGATTCAAACTGCGCATGGTAGGAGAGCCTCGGCGAGGGCGTCTCCAGGGTTCTCCGGCTCGCATGTCCGGCGGCAAATTCCACTGGCGAGATCCACGTTCCAAGAAAATCGGCATCGAAACTCGCGACCACTTCGGCGCGGTCAAACTGATATCGCGGCAGCACGCGCACGCCGTGGGTGCGTTCATGAGCGTCGAGAATGGCGGAGGATGACAGCGGATCGTAAACGATGTGGCGTGAAACCGGAAAAGTACGCAGGAATTTTTCGATCAAGGCGCGGCGGGTGGGGCTGGTGTTGGTGCCGCTGAGGAAGCAGATCCCCCGTTCCGATTTCGCCGCATCCCGCAGGCGCGCCATCACGGCGGCATCCACATCCTGCCAGGCAGCCGCCTTTCCGTCGATCAAGGGATCTTTCAGGCGCAGGCTGTCGTAGAGCCCCAGCACAGAGGCCTGCCCAACGGCGCACAAACCGCCGCGGGAGACGGGATGCTGCCGGTTGCCTTCGAGCTTGATTGGGCGGCCATCGCGATTCTTAATCAGAATGCCGCAAGCGGCAGAGCAGCCGCCGCAGGTGGAGGCATAATAAACGGCACGGCCAGGAGTGAGGAATTCCGGCTGGATCAGCAGGGGAATGGCCTTTTGCACTGGCGCCCGATGGCAGCCCGTCAGCACCGCGCCGGCCACTGCGAATCCAGCGGCTTGCAAGAAGCCGCGACGGCTCCAGCCGCCGGGCAACTCCTGCGGCGCCTCCGGGAATTCCTCCTGGAGTTCCCGCAGGAGCGCGTCATCGTGGTGTTCCAGGGCGCCGCGTTCCTGCGCGCCGCGTTCCTGCAACGATTTCCAGTATTGTTTCTCCCTAGCCATTCTCTGTCCTCTCAACAGGCTTCTTTACCGAGCGTCAGCTCCAGGCCGCTTCAGTAGTGGCAGGCCGAACAATCGAGCGT
>MGUO01000013.1:0-989 GCA_001800015.1 Elusimicrobia bacterium RIFCSPHIGHO2_02_FULL_57_9 | reverse complement strand
GCTTGCCGCCGATTCCAGTCAACGTTGCGGCCCGATGGCAGTTCACGCACCAGCCCATGCTGAGATCGGGCAACTGGCTGACTCGTTCCATGGTCTCCACCGCGCCGTGGCAATCCTGGCAAGCCACCCCGGCGTTGACATGCGGGCGATGATCGAACCGAACGTAGTCCGGCAGTGTGTACACCTTGTTCCACACGATCGGGGTCTGCGCGCGGGTCGCATCCGGCGGCTGGTTGGGGACAATTCCCACCGCGTCATAGAGCTTCTGAATTTCCGGAGACACAATCAACCGCGCCGCGCGTTGTTCCTTTTCTGCCGCATCCGATTCAGCCCGGACGCTCCCAAAAGGAGCCGAGACGAACTTGTGGCAATTCATGCAGACGCTGGCTGCCGGAATTCCGGCGTTGCGACTCCGCTCCGCTCCGGAGTGGCAGTACAGGCAGCCGATCTGCAAATCCCCGGCATGCAGCCGGTGTGAAAACCGGATCGGCTGTTCCGGCTGGTATCCCTGCTGGTTGCTGGGCAAATGCACGGTCATCGCGCCGGTCTGCAAAAAGTAGAGCAGACAGAAGCCCATCCCTAGGGTAAGCAGGATGGTTGTGAGACGGCTTGTCACCGTGATTTTCCTCCGACAATCCTTGAACAGCTCAAGACTCTATCTAGCAAGGGAGTTCAGCGTTCTTGCGGGCATAGAACCACCAGTTCACAACCAGACAAGTGACGTAATAAGCTGCAAATCCGTACAGGGCATACTCCGGCGTCTTGGCGGTGATCTGCTGTCCGAAGATGCTGGGAATAACGAAGGCGCCGTAAGCGGCCACAGCGGAGGTCCACCCCAGCACCGGGCCAGCCTGCGCCGGTTCGAAGATAATCGGGATCATCCGGAACGTGGAGCCATTGCCGATGCCGGCCGTCAGGAACAACAGCAGGAACAGCAGCAGCAGCGGGAGGAACACAGTTTCCGGAGTGCTCGAGGCGGCGGCCAGCTT
>MGUO01000012.1:14583-15064 GCA_001800015.1 Elusimicrobia bacterium RIFCSPHIGHO2_02_FULL_57_9 | reverse complement strand
GGCTTGCGATTGCCGCCCAGCTTATTAGCGCCGCCCTCCTCCCCCTTGATCACGACCTCGGTGGGCATGCCGCCGGGCCCGGTTTTAACCTGCGGCTGCGGCTGCGCTTGAGTCCAGGCCGCGCTTGCCGGCAAGAATGCGCAAAACACCAACGAGATCGTTTTCATAATTACTCCAGAACGAAGCGAAAAGTAATGACGCCCCACTGTCTCTCATCGAATAAAAGCGGCGCGAATTTCCAGCTCTGCAGGGATTCCATGGCCAGGCGGTCGAGCCGCCCATAACCGGAAGCGTGTTCGATGCGCAGATTGGGCAGAACATCCCCCTGACGCGAAACCCAAAAGCGGATGGAAACCGCGGCCTCGAGAATCCCCTGCGCCCGCGCCCATTCCGGAAACTTGGGAATCTCGAATGAAATCACCTTGCGATCGGCCAAGGGCCCCTCGATTTCCACGCCCTTCTTTTTTTCCGCCATGGCAGA
>MGUO01000012.1:13335-14538 GCA_001800015.1 Elusimicrobia bacterium RIFCSPHIGHO2_02_FULL_57_9 | reverse complement strand
AAAAGTTTTCCCAATGGGAGCCTGGCGCATCTGCTGGGCCATGTCGAGCCGAGCGTTTTCCGCCGGCAGCAGGGAGGCGATTTTCCGGGAGAAGCGCGAAGAGGGGGACGGGGCCGCGCCTTCGGCCTCCTGCAGCTGGGCCATGCTGGGCGCCGCCCGGCGCAAGGCCACCGCGTTTAAGGCGTCGATTCTTTGCAGGCCAACCGCTTCCTGGCGTCTTTCCTCCAAGGCGAGGGCGGCGGGCAGATTGGGGACGCGGCGAGCCCCCACTTCCTCCAGCCGCGGCAGGGCCGCCAAGGCCGCCGTTTTCCGGGTCTCGTATTTCTGCTCGATCTTGGCAACATCCATTCTCTTGCGGTCTAAATCCAAGCCCTCCAGCTTAGGGGCCTCGGCAAGACGGCCCTTGTCCTGCAATTTAGGCTCAACCTTCATCAAATCTTTTTTAACTTCAGGGACCTTGATGTTCAACGTCCGGGGCTCGATCTTGGGCACCGCCGGCAGCGCCATCTTAAGGAAATTCCAGGTGCTGGGAGGAGTCGGAGTCTTGGCCATGGGTCGGGGCAAGGCCGCGGGCCTGCGAACCTGGATCAAAAGATCTACGTTGGAAATAACCCGCAGATCATGCTTCTTCGCCATCTGGGCCGTATAAAAATAAGCGAAGAGGCCGGCGACATGCAAGCCCAGGGAAGTCACCACCGAAACCGGAATTCTTTGGGCCGAAGCGCTCATCTTTTCTGCTCCGTGGCGATGGTCAAGGAAAGGGCGCCCGCCTCCTTGGCCGCCGACATCAGCTCGGTTAATTTCCCATGGGAAGCGTCCTGATCCGCGCGCAGGATCACCAGCTTGGACTGGCTGAAAACCAGCTTTTCCTTCAAATCCTCACGTATGGAATCCAGGGTTTGGTATTCCTTGTAATCGATGGCCAGACGCCCGTCTTTGCCCAAGGTGACGGTCAATTTGTCGCGCTCCTCTCCTTCCTTGGTATGCGCCTTGGGAAGGGTCACCTTGATCACCGGGTCCGACATCAAGGGAGCGGTCACCATGAAAATAATGACAAGCACCAGGCAGACGTCGACGAGCGGGGTCACGTTGATTCCGGACACGATATCCTCGTCGTCGGCCGCGGCGTCCATCAGCCCCTTGCCCGGTCTTGCGATTTAAGGATGGCCAGCTTAAGCGCCCCCGACTGCTGGGCGGTGTCCA
>MGUO01000012.1:1685-13325 GCA_001800015.1 Elusimicrobia bacterium RIFCSPHIGHO2_02_FULL_57_9 | reverse complement strand
CCCGTTGACCGTGATGACCCCGGCGCTGTTCAACTTAAGCTGCACGTTCTCATCCGCGGAGGCCTTGCCCTCCGCGGCCTTGGCCCGGGATTCGAGCACCTTGATGCCGATGGTCATGGCGAAGGGCGCGACCGCCATGAAAATTATGACCAAAACCAGGCAGATGTCGACTAAGGGGGTGATGTTGATCGCCGTGATCGCTTCTTCGTCCGCTTTGCCGCCGTCCATGCTTATTTAACTCCCAGCATCACCAGCAAGCGCGCCGAGGCCACCTCCATTTGAACGCCCATGGTCTTTACCCGGCGCGTGAAATAGTTATAGATGATGACCGCGGGAATAGCCACCACGAGGCCGGCGGCGGTAGCCACCAGGGCTTCGGCGATGCCTTTAGCCACCACGCTGGGTCCGCCGCCTCCCGCCATCGCCAGATCGCGGAAGGCCTTGATGATGCCTATCACGGTCCCGAACAGGCCGATGAAGGGAGCAATGTTTCCCAAGGTTCCCAGCACGCCCAGAAATCTCTCCAGCTTCAGCTTTTCCTCCATGCGTTTGGTCTGCAGCAATTCCTCAAGCTCCCGACGCGAACGCCCCACATGCAGCAGCCCGTAATGAATGACTTGAGAAACCGCGGAGGGATGCTTTTGGGTGTAGGCCACGGCCTGATCGCTCTTTCCCCCCTCCATCAATTTGTGGATATGCGCCAGGATCTCGTCCCCATTGCATTGCGCGCGGCGAAAGTACAGCCAGCGCTCGATCATGAAAGTGATGGAAATAACCGAGCAGAAAAGCAGAATCACCAAGGTAAAGCTGTCGCGAAACATCACAAGGTAATCTATTTCATTTCCCATATCGCGGATCTCCTTAGTTCATGCCCGGCAATTTCGTCGGTTTAGACTGCTGCGCGGCCTTGGGACCGGAGCGGGGAATCGCCGACTTGCGCAATGCCGCCGCGCGCTGGGCGGCCGAACGGGAGACTTCTTTATTGGCGTTGCGCGCTAAATCCTCGTAAACCGCCGCCGCGTTCTGCAAATCCGAGGTTTTTTCGTATAGCTCGCCCAGCTTGATCAAGCCCTGCAGGCGGAAGGGGTTGCTGGCCGGCTTCATGGCGCGCAGCTTCTCCCACGAATTGAGGGCTTCGTCGGGTTGATTCATCGAGGCATAAATCTCACCGCTGCGGTAAGCGGCTTCCAACGGCACGTCGCTGTTAGGTTTGGCCGCGCTGCGTATGCGCTCCAGGGTCGCCAAGGCGCCGTCAAAATCCTTGCGGTCCTTTTGAATGGTGAAAATCTCCCATTGGGCCGATTGGCTGGTCGGGTCTTCGGAGCCGGCGGCCGCGGCGTATTTCTGATAGGCGTATTGAGCCATGTCCAGCTTGCCCAGGGCCTTATAGGCCAAGGCCAGGTTAAACTGGGTAGGCTTGGTGTACTCCGTGTTCGGATATTCTTCCAGAAGACGCGAATAATAGCGCACGGCCTCGTTATACTTTTTCAGGCTGTAATAGGAACTGGCTAAATGGAAAATGGCCACGCTGGTGTCGTCGTTTCTTTCAAAGTTATCGGTCAAGCGTTCGAAGGCGGGCACGGCCTGAATGTAGTTGGCGGCGTTGAAATAGCTCTCGCCCAGATAGAACTGGGCCTTGCCCAGCTGCGGATGATTGGTGTACTCCACGCTGAATTTCTGAAACTCCGCGGCCGCCGTCGCGTAATCTTTTTTCTCGAAAGCCCGGCGCGCCAGGCGGAACTGGGCCTCCCCCGCAATCGGGCTGTTCTGGTTGGCCGCAATCATGGCCCTCAGCGTTTCCTTGTAATCAATGCTCTTGGAACGGTCGAATATCGCCTCGAGCAAATCCATGGCGTCGCTTACCTCCGGCGCTTTGGGGAAGCGGGAGACCAGTTCCTGGAGCTCTTTGAGGGCCGTCGTATCGTCCTTGCTGTTAAAGGCGGCCTGGGCGATGCGCATATAAGCCAGGGGCAGCTGGTCGCTATTGCGGTAATTGTCGATAACGGCGCGGTAAGCCGCCATGGACTCGCCGTATTTCTGGGCCCTGAATAAAGTGTCGGCGATTTGGACGGCGGCCAACGGCGTTTCCTTGGCCTGCGGGAAATTGGTTTGCAATTTGCGCCAGGTTTCCACGGCCTGGGTGTAGTAGCGCAAATGATAGAGGCTTAAGCCCGAGCGGTAAAGGGCCAAGGACGCCCTCTCGGCCTGAGGGTTTTCTCGGGCGTATTTGTCGTACAGCTGGTAGGCGTCCTCGTAATTTTTCTGGTTGAACATACTGTCGGCGATGCCGAGGTCGTTTGAGCCCGTGAAGCTGAAGGTCGAAGACATCGCCAAGAGCATATCTTTAAGCTTCTCGCGTTCCTCCAGGGCCCTTCCATCCTCTCCCCTGTAAGTATAGGCCCAGGCCAGCCCGTCCTGGGCGTAAAGCGCGGCCGGATCCTCGGGATAAACCTTAAGAATCATCTCGTAAATGACCTTGGCTTCGTCAACCTGATGCAGGGACAAATAAGCCTCGGCCGCGTAGAGATAGCTCAGGCTGCGCCACTTGGATTTTGAGGGCGGCAGATGGCGGAAAATATACTGGTAGGAAGTAAGGATCGAGTTGTAATTCTTCTGATAGTACTGGTCCTGCAGGATTGAAAACAACGCCTGCTCGGCAATATCAGACGATGGCGCCAAGTCGATGATGCGCTGGAAAGCGCTCACGGCCTCGGGATGCCTCTTTAAAGCGATCAAATCATTGCCCAGGATCAGGTAAACGTTCTTGGCCAGGGCGTGGGTCGGATAAAGATTGAGGAAATTCTGGCAGGTATTGAGGGACTGGGTGTAGTCGCCCACCTGCAGCTGGGTCCAGGCCAGCTTAAAGTGCGCCAGGGGTGAAACCTTGACCGTTTCCGGGTATTGCGTGATGACCTTGGTGTAAGCGAAAAGAGCCTCTCGCATCTGGCCCGCGACCAGATGCGATTCGGCGATCGAGTATTGGGCCAATGGCGCGAAGAAATCGCGCGGATAACGGTCGAGCACCGCCTGAAAATTGGCGCGGGCCTCCACGTAATCCTTTTTCTGGAAAAAGGAGGAGCCGATGCGAAACATCGCCGAGACGCGCAGGGCGTTGTCGGGATAGAGGGCGATGAAGCGCTGATATTTGGAAATGGCCCCGTCATAGTCCTCGGCCAGGAAAAACGAGTCGCCGATGAAAAATTGCGCCTCTTCCTTCAGCTCGCTGTCGGGATAATCGCGCAAGAGATTTTCGAAAGCCGCAGCCGCCAAATAGGCTCTCTTGGAAAGCAAATAAGTCTTGCCCAGATAGTATTGGGCCTCGGCGGTTTTCACCTGCTTGAGAGTCTTTTCCGCGTTGGCGTAATCCCCTTTGTGCAGGGAGACTATGCCTTGGGCGTAAAGGAGCGCCGGCTCCTTAAGGTAGGTGGGGAAGGTTTCCCCAAGCAGGAAAAGATTGGCCTCGGCCTGGCTGAACTGCTCCAAGGCCAGATCCGCGAAAATAATGCCCATCAGGCTTTCGCCCATAATGTAGGATTTGGGGTATTTTCTCTCGACCAGCTTGAATTCATCTATGGCCAGGGCCCAATCCTTCTCGTTATAAGACACCTCTCCCAGGCGGTATTGGGCGGAAGCCCCCATGCCGCTTTTTTTGTCGCCGGCCACGCTCTGAAAAGCCTTGCGCGCGCCCTCCAGGGCCTTGACCGCGACCGGATTGCGCGGGGCCAGCAGCCTGGCGCTCGAGCTTTTCTTGGAGGTGGATTCGTCTTTCAATATATTGAGCGCGTGGCGCATATACGCCTCGCCGACTATGAATTCGGCGTCTGCGGCGCGGGCGCTCTTGGGGAATTGATTCAAATAATTTTCGAAGGCCGAGATAATGGCGGTCTTGTCGCGGCCGGTGTCCCTAAACATTTGGGAAGCGGCGTTAAAAGCATCCTCCTCGGCCTGGGTCTGGCCGGGGGTGCTGCCCCACCTAGCCGCGGAAGCGCCGAGGGGTGAAAGAAGCGCGAAACACGCCAACACACGGGTGCAATGTCTCATACCTGCTCCCAGCGCGCCGTGGTCGCCTTCTCGGCGCATTCTTGCGTTAATTTGGATATGAAATCAGACTCCGCGACGCCGGAAAATTGCCGGCCGTCGCGCAGCCTTACGGACAGAGTGCCGGCGGCCACATCCCGAGGCCCCAGCACGACCATATAAGGAATTTTTTCCAGCTGCGCGTCGCGCACCTTGGCCCCTAATTTCTCGGGGCGCAAGTCCATGGCCGGGCGCAGCCCGGCTGCGGAGAACCTTTTGTGCAAAGCCTCAGCCGCCGGAATTTGCTCATCGGTGAGGGGCAATATCTTGACCTGCACCGCAGAAAGCCACAGCGGGAAATTACCGGCGTAATGCTCAATCAGGAAAGCCATCATGCGCTCCATGGTGCTGAGCACGCCGCGATGAATCATGACAGGACGTTTGCGGTGTCCATCTTTATCCACGTATTCAAGGCCGAAACGCTCGGGGAGATAAAAATCGAGCTGGACGGTTGAAAGCGTTTCGCCATGCCCCAGGACATCGTTAAGCTGAACGTCGATCTTAGGACCATAATAAGCCGCCTCGCCTAGCGCTTCCTCATATTTAGCCCCCGCTTCGTCCAAAGCCTGGCGCAGGCAGCGCTGCGCATTGTCCCACATGCCGTCATTATCCACATATTTGACTTTGTCTTTTGGATCGCGCAGGGAAAGACGATACCAGTAATCCTTGAACCCAAAATCGCTATAAACCTGCGCGATCAGCTTCAAGACGCCGACGGTTTCAGACTGGATCTGTTCGGGAAGGCAAAAGATGTGAGCGTCATTGAGCGTCATCGCCCGGACCCGGGACAGGCCAGACAAAACGCCCGATCTCTCGTAGCGATACATGGTTCCCAACTCGGCGAGGCGATAAGGCAGTTCCCGGTAGCTATGAAGCTTATGCTGATAAACCGTTATATGGTGGGGACAATTCATGGGCCTTAGCACCAGCTCTTCCTTATCCTCGAAACGGATCGGCGGGTACATATTGTCCTTAAAATGTTCCCAATGGCCGGACTGCTTGTAAAGTTTGGTGCGCGCCAGTTGAGGCGTGTTGATATGCTGATAACCCAGTGCCCGTTCCATATCCACGATATAACGTTCCAGGATAGAGCGTATCAGAGCCCCCTTCGGCAGCCATAGCGCAAGCCCCGGACCGATATTCTCCGAAACCGTAAACAGTTCCAGCTCGGCGCCTAGTTTTCGATGATCCCGTTTTTTGGCCTCCTCGAGGCGGGCCAGATGGGCGTCCAACTCCTGCTTGCTAGGCCAGGCGGTGCCGTAGATGCGCTGAAGCATCTTATTTTTCTCGTCCCCGCGCCAGTAGGCGCCGGCGACGCTTAAGAGCTTGAAATGCCGTATGGCCTTGGTGTTGTCGCAATGGCCGCCGCGGCAAAGATCGGTGAAGACGTCATGCGTGTAATGGGTGATTTTCTGGCCTTTGAGGCCGTCTAATATTTCGATTTTGAAAGGCTCCTCCCTTTTCTGCCAATACCGGCGCGCTTCCTCATGGGAAATTTCACGGCCGAAGAAAGGATGGTTTCCTTCCGCAATTTGACGCATACGCTTTTCGATTTTCGGCAAATCCTCCAGCGTAAAGTGATGGGGGCTGTCGAAATCATAATAAAAGCCGTTCTCGATGGCGGGGCCGATGGTGATTTTCGTGCCTGGAAAAAGCTCAGTCACGGCCTGAGCCATCACATGCGCGCAGGAATGTCTTAACGCATCCAAACTTTCCCGCGCGCTAGCCTCCACTTTCGCTGCGCCGACGGTCGCGCTCATAGCTCATTTAGTCTACCCTCTGAGTGTTACAATGTCAAGCGTGCGAAACATTGTTTAAAAACGCGGTTTTAAGCTCGCAAACTTCCCTTAACTGTGATTGGACGACAGCGGTATTTGGAAATGGAATCGACTGCCCCGGCCGGGCCGGCTTTCCACCCAGATTTTCCCTCCATGAAGCTCAACGATATCCTTGGCGATGCGCAGGCCCAGCCCCAGGCCTTTAAAAGGGCGGGCAAGAGAACCGTCCACTTGATAAAATTTTTCGAAGATGCGGGGCTGATGCTCCGGCGCGATGCCGGGGCCGGTATCCGCCACGCAAAAATGAATGCTCGATTCCCGTTGCTCCGCGCTTAGGATGATTTTCCCTCCGGAGGGCGTGAATTTGCAGGCATTGCCCAACAGATTGCTTAGCACCTGCAGTAATCTGCCCCGGTCGGCGCGCAGGACGGGTAGGGACCCTGTTAATTGGACCTCCAAACCAATCCCGCCCGTCTTGGCCTGGGTTTGGAGCAACCCGACGGCCTCCTTCATCAGATCATCCACCCCCACCGCGGTCTTATTCAAACGCATCGTGCCCGAAGTCAATCTCGCCGCCTCGAGAATCTGGGTGATCAGGTATTCCATATGCAAGGCCGCCTGGCGGATGCTGGATAGGCATTTCTTGGCCTCAGCGCTCATCTCGAACATAGGCTCGTCCAAAAAATAGCTGAGATAGCCTGTGATGGAGGTGATGGGATTTCTCAAATCGTGGGAAACGTTGTTTAAAAAGGAAGTTTTCAGCTCGTCGACTTCCTTAAGGCTGGCCATTTCCGTGAGCATGCGCTGATTTAAAATCATAAGCTCCTGGGTCGCCTTTTGCACCCGCGAGTCCAGCTCTTTATTCAAAGTCTCGAGTTCCTTGTTGCGCAGCAGCAGCTCCTTGGTCAGCCTCTGCTTTTCCAGACCGCGCTTGATGCAGTTGCGGAAAGTCGCCTCGTCGCAGGGCTTCAGCAGATAGCCATAAGCCCCCATCCGCAGCGCATCCACCGCGGAATCCAGGGACCCATGTCCGGTCATGGCGATGCAAATGGCCTCGGGGTTGAGCTTCTGGGCGGTTTGAATCACCTCAAAGCCGCTGGCCCCAGGCATGACCATGTCGGTTATGATCAGATCGAATTTGTGTTTTTTGAGCAGTTCAAGGGTTTGCGAGCCGGAGCCGGCTTGCTTGACGTCAAAGCCGTCCTTTTCAAGGAGACCGCTCAAGAATTTGCGGTCTTCCTCTTCGTCATCGGCCACCAAAACGCGTTCGAGATTGGGCATAAGTGAGCAAAAGTGGTGCCCAGTATAGGATTTGCGGTGACCTTATGCCTATCGGCCTAACAACCGAGGTCACCTTCTCTCTTAATACCGGCTCAAATCCTATTCAGCAAAAGTGGTGCCCAGTATAGGATTTGAACCTATGACCTTTCCCATGTCAAGGGAACGCGCTACCGCTGCGCCAACTGGGCGAGAAGCTTATTTTAACTAACTAAAATGGGCGCAATCAACTTGGCTTGAGGAGTTTGTCGACCAGCTCCACCAGCTGCGCCATATCAAAGGGTTTCGACAGGCAATCAGCGGCGCCGACAAGAACAGCGTCGGATTTAAGCTGCTCGTCAAAATGGCCCGTCATCATCACGATGGCGGCCTTTGAGTAGCGCCTAAGATGCTCAATGGCCTGCATGCCGCTCATGCCGGGTAGGACGCTGTCGAGGAGTATAAGATCAAAAGGCCTTTCTTTCACCAAAGCGATGGCCTCCTCGGCGCTGCCCGCGCCGCAAACCTCGTAACCGTGTCCTGCAAAGCAGCGGGAAACTACGATCACGATGCCCTGCTCGTCGTCGACCACCAGCAAGCGGCCCTTGGAGTTATCTGCCATGCGAGCTAAACAGTATAACTTCTACCTGGGCCGTTCAAGGTTTGACTGCGCAGGCAGCTGGGATTGTAAACGTCATTTTTTGAGATGACCCGAATCTATTTGCTATTTTAATCTTATGGCGGATCAAACGAGCGCAGCGGCCGCGGACCCCTACCGCAAGCTGGGCAAGGATTTGCTGCGCAATATTCACCGAATCATGGTAAAAGCGCGCGTCTTGGAAGAGCGCTTGATCAAGATGAGCAAAAGCGGCGACGGCTATTTCTGGATCGGCGGCCCCGGCGAGGAAGCCTTCAACGTCTCCTTGGGGCTGCAGGTTAAGAAAGGCCAAGGCCCCGAATTCGATTATCTCCATCTGCATTACCGCTCCAGCGCCATCGTGTTGGGCCTGGGCGGCCCGGTCATAGACACCATCCGGCAAATGCGCTGCGTGGCCGGCGATCCATACTCCAAGGGCCGCAATTTCGTCAACCATTACGCCCTGCCCAAGTGGAATATCGTCCCGGTTTCCCCCACTATCGAAACGCAGTATTCAACCGCCATCGGCACCGCCATCGCCCAAAGGCGCGTTGAGACCGACGCCATCACCATAGTCAATGGCGGCGACGGCGGCACGGCCGAGGGTGATTTCCACTCCTGCCTGGTATGGTCCAACCGCCCGGCGCTGACTTTGCCGATTCTAATTATCGTGATCAATAACGACTATGCCATTTCCACGGCGGCGCAGGGCCAGCACGGCGAAAGGAATATTTCCGACTGGGGAAAAGTTTTCGACATGCCGGCCAGGACAGTCAACGGCAACGACGTCGCGCAATCCTACCTGGCGATTAAGGAAGCCCTGGCCTATTGCCGCAAGGAGCGCAAGCCTTATTTGCTCGAGGCCCGCACCAGCCGTCTTTACGGGCACTCCTCATCCTCCGGCGCCAACCGCATTGCGCAAGCCGACTGCATCGCCGAATTTGAGGCCAAAATGAGCGAGCGCGGGATGATTGCGCAGGAAGAAATCGAGAAAATCTGGCAGGAAAACCTCGAGGAAATCGACAAAGCGCATCAGCAGGTGAAAACCGAGCCGTTTCCAACGCCTGAATCCATCTGGGAAAACGTTTTCGCCGGACCCTTGCCGCCCTCTTATCCGACCAAGGGAGGATCCTGATGGCGAACATGGCCCAGGCCATCCGCTTGGCCCTGCATTACGGCGAGGAAAATCTGGGCGTGCGCGAAATTTTCGGAGAGGATGTCGGCCCGCCTTTGGGCGGGGTTTTCACCGCGACCCAAGGCCTTAAAAACGCCTGGAATTCCCCCTTGGATGAGCGCGGCATCATGGGCGCGGCCTTGGGCCTGGCCTGGGCTGGCTTGCGTCCCGTAGCCGAGGTGCAGTTCGTAGACTACATTTTCAACGCCATCGATATTCTCAAGCTTGCCGCCAACAGCCTCTGGATGTCGGGCGGCCAATTTCCCGCGCCTCTGGTGATCATGACCCCGACCGGCTCCGGCATCCACGGCTCGCTCTATCACTCGCACTCTTTTGACTCGGTGGCAACCAAGCTCCACGGCATGAAGGTGGTCTGCCCCTCCACTCCCATCGACGCCTACGGCCTTATGCTCGCGGCGATCAAGGACGATAACCCGGTACTTTATCTTAAGCCCAAGGCTTTGCTGCGCAGCCGCAACGAGGAGCTCATCCCCGGCGAACCCCCCGATGAGAAAGAGCTAAAAAGCATGATCGACGCGCCTATCGGCGACCGCTCCAAATGGAAGCCGCGCTGGCCCAACGTCAAGGAATACCTCGTGCCCATCGGCAAGGCCAAAATCAGCAAGACCGGCAAGGACGCCACGGTGGTGACTCACGGGCGGATGGCGCCGATCGCGCTGGAAGTAGCGCGGGAGATCGCCCAAAAAAACGAGGGCGGCGTCGAGGTGGTGGATATCCGCTCGCTGATTCCTTATGATTGGGACGCCATCAAGCAGTCCATCCGTAAAACCGGCCGCGTGCTATTTTTAAATGAGGAAACTGAAATCACCAATTTTGGGGAGCATCTTTTGCGCCGAACCATCGACGAACTGTTTTACGAACTGAAAGTGCGGCCCCGGCTTCTCGCCGGCAAAGCCACCCCCGGCATCGGCCTTTCCGCGATTCTTGAATTCGCCAGCGTCCCCCAAAAAGCGGACGTAGAGCGCGCCGTGAAAGACTTGCTGGCCGAACCGGCTTAAGCGCGGACTTATTGGCCGAACCGTGGATTGACGACGTTGTTGTAGATCGACCCGAAGGTGTAGGACAGCCCCGCCGAGCCGTAGTAGCTGAATTGAGTGGCCAGCTGTGTGCGTTGCAACAAAATCTCTTGCTCGCTGGCCCCGGCCTTGGCGAGATAGAGCTGGTCGCCAATCAGTTGTGCTTGAGCATAGAGCCTCAGCGAGAAGCCCTTGAAAAGCCGGATGTTGGCGTCGCCATAGGAGTAGACATGGTTTTTGTTGAAGTCATGGAAATAATGCGCGGCTTCCACCGTCCCGCTGGCCGAACCCCATTCATCCTTGAGGGCCAATGTCGCCGACAGCCGTTCATAAAATAGGGTTTCGCTGGTCCTATCGAAGAGCGTTGGCACGTAATACTGATAATTTGAGGCTTTCGGCGAGTAAAGTATGCGAAGCTGGCGGCGCGGATAGCGGGCGGCTTCAGTAGGCGGTCCAGACTTTGCCCTTGGTATCGGTGTGCGTGCAGTTCACCATGACCGCGCCCGTTGCCGCCAGATAAGTCCAGCCGCCCGCGTCCGTCACGGAGCCAGCCTCGGCATTAGTGGCGCCGTGGTAGTATGGAACCGCGATCTTAGGTGTCGTGCTAAGATACCTGGCGTTTTGCGTCAGTCCAAGTAACGAGCTTGGGTATATACCTTCCGTGTCCGCATTATAAATATTCAGGGCGCTACGCAAAGAGCCCAGGTTTGCTAATGTGCCTCCCTCTTTTGATTTGCGCAACAAGTCCCCAAATTTGGGAACGACGATGGCGGCCAAAGTGGATAGGATCGCAATGACGATCATAAGCTCAAGCAGCGAGAACCCGCGGAGCCTATTTTTTGGAGTCATAGCTTTGACTTGTCGGTCAAATCTTAGTCTATTAATATCACAATGACAAACACAAATAAGAAATTGCACAACATTGAGTTGATCCTGTCGGTCCATAAGCATGCTACGCCCTTGGCCGTCTTGCTGGTGGGCATGGGCGTAATCCTCTCGCCACTCGAAGCGAGGCTGCGCTATGTCACGATCGGCCTTCTGGTCTTGAGCACTCTTTTAAACCTGTTGGTGGTGGAGCGTGTCAAACGAGGGGGACTCAACTCGTTGCTGATTCAGATGCGCATGGCCGTGAATTTCGGAACCAATTGCATTTTGGTCTATATACTGGGCTGGCATTGGGAGCCTGTATGGCTTCTCTTGTTGCTTACGCCCCTGGCCACGGCCATCTACGGCAATAAAAAAGAAACCGTTTTCGCGGCGGTGGGCGCGGCAGCCGAGCTTTTGGCTATCAACGGCGTGCGCTGGGTGCGGGCGCCTGTTCCCTGGGGAAACCAGTTGGTTTATGCCGCGGCCATTCTCTTACTCAGCCTCATGATTCACGAGGTATCCCAGTTGAAGAAAGCCTCGGGATGAATGGGCATGTTTATTCTGGATGGCCTTCACAAATCTACGTCATCAACCAGGCATTAGCCAACTTGCTGTAAAAAAAGGCATCATCTGTGTTGATCCTCCAATTGCTTTTCCATCTCTCCAATTGATCTGTGGTATTCAAACACCTTTCTACCTGATCGGCATTGGTAATCTGCTCCACATCAGGGCATTTTATAGCCGCTGCATTGACCTTCAGAGCACCCGCCGCCAATAGAATCGCCAAGACCCTCGCCGGAACCCCAACTCTTT
>MGUO01000012.1:0-1669 GCA_001800015.1 Elusimicrobia bacterium RIFCSPHIGHO2_02_FULL_57_9 | reverse complement strand
TCGGCGCGTCCGCGCCGTGTGCCGCGCGGTGATAGTAGATTTCATCCCTCCGCGCGTGGTAAAAGAGCCCTCCAACTCCGCCCAAATCGGCTTGGTCGCAGCCACAATGTCATCCAATATCCGATTAACGGCATTCTCATAGAAAATGCCCATATTGCGATAGCCGAGCAGATAGTATTTGAAAGACTTAAGCTCCAGGCATTCTTTATCCGGCAAATAGCGCAAGACGAGAGTGCCAAAATCCGGCAATTTGGTTTTGGGACAGACGGAGGTAAATTCCGGGCATTCAATCCTGATTTCATAGCCTTTGTATTGATTGGGCCAGGTCTCTATCAGCGGCAATGGGGCCTGCGCGCCGGATAAGGCGAACTGCGGGTTATAGCCGTAAATGAGGGGCTGCTTGCCGTTACTTTTTGTTTTCATCGCTTCTCCTTAAACGCAAAGAATTCAAAGCCACTGAAATAGAACTCAACGCCATGGCGGCCCCCGCGTATTGGGGCCGAAGTAATATCCCAAAATACGGATAAAGCGCGCCGGCCGCTACCGGAATCAAGGCCACGTTGTAGATAAAGGCCCAAAACAGATTTTGGCGGATGACCCGGCGTATGCGGCGGGAAAGCTCGATGGCCGAAGCCAGGGCGGTTAGGTCGGGGTTCATCACCGTCATGTCCGCCGCCTCGATGGCGATGTCGGTTCCCGTGGCCAGGGCGATGCCGACATCCGCCCGGCTTAAAGCCGGGGCGTCGTTAAAGCCCTCTCCCACCATGGCCACTTTTTTCCCCTCAGACTGAAGCCTTTGCACCAGCTGAGCTTTCTCCTCGGGGCGTACCTCGGAAAAAACTCTGCCGATACCAACCTGCTCAGCGATATGGTAGGCGGCCTCGTTGCGGTCGCCCGAGACCAGCACGGTTTCCAGGCCCATCTCGGCCAGCCTTCTGACGGCTTCGCGGGCCGAGGGCCGCAAGGTATCCGAGAGGATGAATGCCCCATAAAAATCCCTGTCAAGGGCGACCCCAAGCACTGAAAAGGCGCCCTGAATAAAGGAAGCCGGACTTTTCTTGGGCAACACGCAGCCCTCCTCCTTAAGCCAGGCCAGGCTCCCGGCACGCACGATCTTTTCGCCGCTGCGTATCATCACGCCGCGGCCCGGGAAAGCCTCGAAAGAATCGACCGGGGCTGGAGAAACTCCGGCGGCTTGGGCTTGCGCGACGATAGCCGAGGCGAAAGGATGCTCAGATCTTTGTTCGGCGGCCAAGGCGTAGCGCAGCAAATCCTCGCGGCTGCCCTTGTCCGTGATGGTTTCAACCACCGAGGGCTTGCCGTGGGTTAAGGTGCCGGTTTTATCGAAGAGAATCACGTTCAATCGGCCGATCTGATCGAGCATGTCCGCGTCGCGGATAAAAATACCGAGCTCCGCCGCGCGTCCCATGCCGGCGATGACGGCTAAAGGCGTGGCCAGCCCCAAAGCGCATGGACAGGCTACGGCAAAAACCGAGATCAACGAAGTCAGCGCCAAGAGTATTCTGGGTTCGGGCCCGTAGGAAGCCCACATCACGGCGCTGGCCGCGCCGGAAACCACGACGAACGGAACAAAGAAAGCGGCGATTCGATCAACTAATTTTTGGATGCGGGGTTTGGTGGCCTGGGCGGCGCGCACGGCCTCTATAAT
>MGUO01000011.1:170-11774 GCA_001800015.1 Elusimicrobia bacterium RIFCSPHIGHO2_02_FULL_57_9 | reverse complement strand
GAATCCACCCGCGACATTTGACCGGCGCCTAGGCCGACGGTTGCCTGAGGGCCGGCCAGGACAATGGCGTTGGATTTGACGTGTTTGCAAACCGCCCAGGCAAAACGCAGCGCGGCGTCCTCGGCTTTGCTCGGGATTCGTTTGGCGGCCGCTTTCCATTCTGATCCTAAAGTAAGCCGGTCGGGTTCGGTGACCAAAACCTCGGAGCCGATGGAGCGCAGCATGAGGGAGTTTGAGGGCGGGGTCTGGCGCAGGAGCAGTCGGACGTTGGGTTTTTTCTCCAAGAGAGCGAGGGCTTCCGGAGCGAACCCGGGGGCGATGATTACTTCGACGAATCTCTGGGAAAGCTGTTGGGCGATTTCAACCGGCACTATATGATTGAAAGCCAGAACGCCGCCGAAAGCCGAGAGCGGGTCGCAGGCCCAGGCCGCGTTGAAGGCTCCAATCATGGTTTTGCCGCAGCCTACGCCGCATGGGGTCACATGCTTGAATATCGCCGCGGCGGGCTCGTTGAATTCACTGGCGGTTTCCCAGGCTCCTGACGCATCTAGAAGATTGTTATATGACAGCTCCTTTCCATGAATCTGTTTAAAGTCAGGAGCCTGGCCCCAAACATACAACGCCGCTTTTTGATGCGGGTTTTCACCGTAGCGCAGGTCCTGTGCTTTGTTGAGGCGGACGGAGAGCTCTTTGGGGAATTGCTCGGAGGATGAGCCGGAGTTTATGCTTGAGCCGTTGGAAGACCAAGCCTTTGTAATCAGGGTGTCGTAGTCGGCCGTGTGTTTGAAGGCCGAAAGCGCCAAGCGCCGGCGGGTTTCCTGGGAAACTTGGCCTTGGCCTGCCGCCATCTCCTTTAGCAGGGTCTCATAATCCGCGGGAGAAACCAGCACCGCCACGTCTTCAAAATTCTTGGCCGCGGCGCGTATTAAAGCCACGCCGCCGATATCGATTTGCTCGATCACCTCCAGGCTGTAGGGGGAAGAGGACTTGGCCGCGGTTTGGGCGAAGGGATAGAGATTGACTGCGACAAGGTCAATGGGTTCTATGCCGAAAAGTTCCGCCTCGCGGGCCTGAACCGGATCCTTGCGGCGCAGCAAAATCGCCCCATGGATATTCGGGTGGAGGGTTTTAACCCGGCCGGACAGTATTTCGGGGCATCCGGTGATTGAATCCAGGGGGCGGATTTGAATGCCCGCTTCCTGAAGCGCCTTGGCGGTTCCGGAGGTCGAGATTATTTCAACCCCCATTTCCTGCAGCCCGCACGCGAATTCAACCAGCCCCGTTTTATCCGCAACCGACAAGAGCGCCCGCCTGATGCGCGGGGAGCTTTCATGGCGGGAGGGGAGAAGCTTAATGCCCTTGCCGTCGACCTTTAGCCGGCCCTCGCAAAACAAACCGACGGCTTTGGGGTAAATCCAGTGTTCCTGGTAGCGGATGCGCGCGGCCAGGGCCTCGGGCGTATCCGAGGGCAGCACGGGGACGGGCGCTTGCGCGATAATCCAGCCGTGATCGTAAATCTCATCGATGAAATGCACGGTGCAGCCGCTGATCTTGGCCCCGGATTTTAACACGGCCTCATGCACGTGCCGGCCGTACATTCCCTTCCCTCCGAAGGAGGGGAGCAGGGCTGGATGGATATTCATGATGCGCCAGGGATAAGCCTTAAGCAGTGGGCTCTTTAGCAGAAGCATGAAGCCCGCCAGGCAGATCAGATCGACATTTGCCCGGCGGCAGGCTTGGGCGAGAAAAGCGTTGTATTCCTCGGGAGCGGCGAAATCTTGGGGATGAGAAATCAGCGTGGGGATATCGGCGCGCTGCGCCCGGCGCAGAGCGCCGATATCTTTATTGTTGGAAACAACCAGAACGATTTCTCCCCTGATGCGATGGGTGCGGCAGGCGTCAATGAGGGCCTGCAAATTGGTGCCTTCACCGGAGGCAAATACCGCGATTTTTATCACCGCAGCACGACCTCCGTTTTGCCCCGGGTGATTTCACCGATGAGCAGGGCTTCGGGCAGAATTTTTTGGGCGAGGGTCAGACTGCTGGGCCGTACGATGACCGTCATCCCGATTCCCATGTTGAAGGTGCGCCACATATCCGCCTCAGGCACGCGTCCGCGACGCTGGATTTCCGAGAAAATGGGTGGGACTTTCCAGGAATGGGTTTCGAAAACAGCGCGGCAGCCGCGAGGCAGCACGCGCGGCACGTTTTCAACCAAGCCGCCGCCCGTGATATGGCACAGCCCCAGAATGATGTGCCCCTCCTGGGCCAAGCCCTGAATCAGTTTTTGTATTTCCGGAACGTAAATGCGAGTGGGGGCAATCAGTTTACTGCCCCATTTTTTAAGGAGAGGCCCCTTGAATATTCGGCGCACCAGGGAAAATCCGTTGGAATGAAGCCCAGATGACTTTAGGCCCAGGATGAGATCGCCCGGAAATATTTTGCTGCCGTTGATGACTTCGCAGCGTTTGACGATCCCCACGGAAAAGCCGGCCAAATCGTATTCTCCCGGCGCGTAGAAGCCCGGCATTTCCGCGGTCTCGCCGCCCAAAAGAATAGAACGGCCCTGCCGGCAGCCCTCCATGATACCGGAAAGCACGCGTTTGGAGCGCTTAAAATCGAGCTTGCCTGTGGCGTAGTAATCCAGGAAAATCAGGGGCTTGGCCCCGCAGGTGATCAGGTCGTTGACGCACATGGCCACTAAATCGATGCCGATGGTCTCATGCCGGTTCAGGGCGAAAGCCACCTTAAGCTTGGTTCCCACTCCATCGGTGCAGGCGACCAAATCGTAAGGCCCGCCGCCGTTAAGCTCAAGCGGAAAAAGCCCGGCGAAGCCGCCGATCGCAGGCGCCTTTTTCTGGATAAAATCAACCAGCTTGTCGGCCTTCTCGGTGTCCACACCTGATTTTTTATAGGTTAGCATGGAATTTTCCTGCTTCCCGGCTTGACTAAGGGCTTTGCCTCGCGGCACAGCGGGCAATTCTCGGGCGCGAAAGTCGGGATATTAATTTTCATCAGGCTTTTCACCGCAATGCCCAGGTTAAGCGGCGCGGCGCTGCGGTTGATGATGGAAAGCGCGGCCGTAACTTCCGCGCCGAAAGATTGCGCCAAGTCTATAGCCTCTTGAGACGACTTGCCGGTGGTGATGACATCCTCGACAATAATAACTTTTTGCCCGGGGTTAAGGGAAAAACCGCGCCGCAGCGTCATGACGCCGTTTTCCCGCTCCGAAAAATAAGCTTTTGCTTTTAGGGCCCGGGCCGCTTCATGGCCTATGATCAGGCCTCCCAGGGCCGGCGAAAGCACGACATCGGGGCGTTGATCGCAGAGCCGGGAGAGCGCGGCTCCCAGCATCTCGGCTTGAGGCGGGTCGGCCAAGAGAAGGGCGCATTGCAGGTATTGATCGCTGTGAAGACCGGAGGAAAGAAGGAAGTGGCCCTGAAGCCATGCGCCGGATTCGATAAAAAGGTTCTTGAGAGCCTCGGGATGCAAGCGAGCCTGCCGGGTCATGGAGACTCCCTGATTAGCATGATTTTTCGATGGCACGGGGCGCGGCTGCTTTCATGTCGCCCAATATTTTCTGAGCTGCTTTCAAAGGATCGGGGGCGGCGGTGATGGGCCGGCCGATCACGATATAATCGATTCCCAATTCCGCGGCCTTTTCGGGGGTTATCACGCGTTTTTGGTCGTGGACGGCGTTGTCGGCGGGGCGGATGCCGGGAGTGATGAAGCGCGGGCCGTGCGATAAGGAAGCAATACCTTGTTTGGAAGACTTCTCTAAATTAAGAGCCTTGCGCAAAGGTTCAACCTCATTGCCGGAGCAGATGATTCCATCAATGCCCCGGCTTAGCCCTAGGCGGGCCAAATTTCTCACCGCGCTTCGCACGCCGGCGCGCGGGTGCAGCGCATGCAAATCGGCGGCGGTCATGCTGGTAAGCACGGTCACTCCCCAGAGCTTGGGCCGGGGCCGCAACTCGGCCGCGGCGCGCAGCATGTCGGCGCCGCCCGATAAATGCAGGGAGACCGCCTCCACCCCCAGCTTTTGCGTCTCACGCACGGCGTTGGCCACGGTTTGGGGAATGTCGCAGAACTTCAGATCCAGAAAAACCCGGTTTCCGGCGCGATGAACCAGATCGACGGCGCGCTTGCCGTGCGCGGTGAACAACTGCAGGCCGATTTTATAAAAAGTGATGGTGCCCTTAAGGCGCTCCAAGAGTTCCTCTTCCTCACGGATGGTGTCGACATCCAAGGCAACGATCATCTGGGTCAAGACGCAAGCTCCTTGGCGGCCGTTCCTACCGCCGAAGCGGGGGATCTGAAGCCCGCTTGGGGCAGCAGCCGAGACAGTTCGGCTTGAGCGCGCGAGATGGTCTTGGGGCCGCCGTAGATTAGTCCCGTATAAACTTGCACCAGGGAAGCGCCGGCCTGTATTTTTTCGAAGACATCGCCGCCGGAGAACACCCCTCCCGCGCCGATAATGGGCAATTGGCCCCGGGTGAGCGCATAAATTTTAGCGATCAAGGCCGTGGACCTGCGGCGCAAAGGGGCGCCGCTGAGTCCCCCGCGGATCTCAGCGCAATCCCCGGGCAGGCCTTCGCGCGAAATCGTGGTGTTGGCCGCGATGGCCCCGGAGGCGAAGCGGGCAATAAGCTGGAGCAGCTCGGGCAATTGCTCGTCGCTTAAGTCCGGGGAAAGCTTGACCAGCAAGGGCTTCTTGTTTTTATTTTCCGCCTGCACGGCCATGAGAATTCTTTCCAGGGCCAGGCGTTGCTGCAGGTCGCGCAGGCCCGGGGTATTGGGCGAACTGATATTGATCGCGAAATAATCGCCGTAAGGCTCAAGCCTGCGGAAGGTTTCACCGTAGCGCGCGGCGGCTTCATCCTTGGGGCAATCCGCGTTAAGTCCCAGGTTGATGCCCCGGGGAACGGCCGCCGCTCCTCCGGCCTTCAGATTCTCCAAAGCCTTGTCCGCGCCGGCGCTGTTGAAGCCCAGCCGGTTGATCAGCGCTTCGTGCTCTTCCACCCTGAATATTCGCGGCTTGGGGCTGCCCGGCTGCGGGTTTAAGGTGACCGAGCCCAATTCAATGAAGCCGAAACCTAGAGCCGGCAGCGCCCGCGTTAAACGGCAGTCTTTGTCAAAGCCCGCGGCCAAGCCGATGGGATTGGGAAAGCGCAGGCCGAAAACCTCGGTTTCAAGGCCCGGCGTGTTTTTGCCTATCATTAAGGAGAGGAGCCCTGGTCCGGCGGGCGCGTTTTGAACGAAATCAAGCCAACGGATCATGCGCTCATGGGCTTTTTCCGGGTCCATGCGGAAAAGCAGGGGCCGTAAGACTTTTTCATAGAGCATGGACCACGCGTCCTCCGACTATGGCGGCTCGGGCCCGTCCGTTGAGCTTCATTCCGATGAAGGGGCTATTGCGGCTTTTCGAGGCAAACGGCGCCTCCACCTTCCAAGATACCCCCGGATCGATTATGGTGATGTCCCCGTCCGCTCCGGGTTTAAGATGGCCTTTATTCTTCAGGCCCAGAATTTTAGCGGGGCCCGCGCTCATGCGCTCAACCAGTTGGCGGCGATTAAGTATTTTGCGCTCAACCAGCTTGGTCAAAGCCAAGGCCAGCGAGGTCTCAAGGCCGATGACGCCGAAGGGAGCCAAGGCCATTGCCAGGGCTTTTTCCCCCGGGCCGTGCGGGGCATGATCGGTGGCGATGGCGTCGATGGTTCCATCGGCCAAGCCTGCAAGCACGGCTTCTTGGTCGTTCTCGCCGCGCAGGGGCGGGTTCATCTTAAAATCGGCGTTATAACCTTTGATGTCCGCATCGCATAGGCTGAAATGATGCGGCGTGGCTTCCGCGGTCACAGGCAAGCCTCTTTTTTTAGCCAGCCGTACCGCTGCGACACTTTGGGCCGCGCTGATATGGGCGATATGCACATGCGCCCCGGTCAGCTCCGCCAGGGCGATGTCGCGCAAAACCATCACGGTTTCCGAGGCCCAAGGGATGCCGCGCAGGCCCTTGACCGTTGCGGCCAGCCCCTCGTTGACCGGAGCCCCGGCGCTGAGATTCTCATCCTCGCAATGATCTATGAGAGGAAGGCCGCAGTCCCGCGCGTATTCCAGGGCCCGGCGCATAAGCTCCGAATTCAGGAGGGGCCGGCCATCGTCCGTTACGGCCGAAATCCCGGCCGAGGCCATGCGCGAGAACTCGGTGAGCCGCTCTCCCTTTTGTCCCACCGTGGCGGCCCCGGCGATCAAAACATTTACGACCGCCTCCGAGGCGGCCTTGGCCTTGATAAAGTGAACCGAAGAGGGATTATCCACCGGGGGTTCGGTGTTGGGCATGGCCAGAACCGTGGTGATGCCGCCTCGGGCGGCGGCCAGGGCGCCGGTCGCGATGGTTTCATCTGACTGGCGGCCCGGCTCCCTTAAGTGCACATGCATGTCGATGAGGCCCGGAACCACCCAGGTCTGCGCGGCGTCCAGGCACTGGACGGCGCGCAGGGCCGTTCTGGCCGAAAGGTTGACGCCGATCTCTTTGACCTTCCCGTCCTCCAGTAGGATATCCCGCACCGCTTCCAGCTTCTGGGCGGGATCAATGACCAGGCCGCCGCGGATAAGAAGCCCGGTCCCACCGCGCTTAGGCATTGCGTTTTCTCCATTGGCCGATCAGGGAGAGCACGGCCATGCGCACGGCCACGCCGTTTTTAACCTGCTCCAAGATTAAGGAGTTGGGACCGTCAGCCGCCTGCGAAGATATTTCCACGCCGCGATTGATGGGCCCGGGATGGAGCACCACGCAGCCCGGAGCCGCGGCCAGCCGAGCCGGGGTCAGTCCGTAGCTTTCGAAGTAGTCGGAAAGCGAGGTGATCAAATTTTGGTTTTGCCGCTCCAATTGCAGGCGCAGCACGTTGACCGCGTCGGCGCCTTTCAGGGCGGCGTCGAGATCGTGGCTCGCGGCGACCCCCAGCTTCTCGATGTCTCCGGGGATCAGAGCCGAGGGGCCGCACACCGTCACCCGCGCGCCCAATTTTTTCAAGCCGTGAATGTTGGAGCGCGCCACGCGGCTGTGCAGGATGTCACCCACGATGACAACCTTAAGCCCCTTAAGGGTCTTCTTCTTTTCCCGGAGCGTAAAGAGATCGAGCAGGGCCTGGGTGGGATGCTCATGGGCGCCGTCGCCGGCGTTGATTAAGGAAGCCCGCGTATTGGGGGCAAGGCTTTCCAGCACTCCTGAGTGCTCGTGGCGCAGGATGAAGTAGTCCACGCCCATGGCCTCGAGGTTCCGTAAAGTGTCGAGCAGGCTTTCTCCCTTGAGCAGGCTTGAGGAGGCGACCGAAAAGCCCAGCACTTCGGCGCCCAGCCGGCGCGCGGCGACTTCAAAAGAGCTGCGCGTGCGCGTGGAGGGTTCGGAGAAAAGGAAGGCGGCCGTGGAACCGGAGAGAGCGGAGGAGATTTTGGAGGAAGACTTGAAGATAACGGCGGCGTCCAGGATGGTTTCTATTTCGGAAGCGCTCAGCTCTTGCAGGCCGAGCAAATCCTTCCGATCCCAGGTTTTTGCCGTCACCCTCCTCCTTGCCGCATGAGATCGAGTCCGTATATTAAATCAATTTCTCATTAAAACGTAAAGGGAGTTTTCGTTGTCGACGGGGGAAATGGGGTTGTGTTCAAATTGTAAATTCTTGCCAAATGTTGCCAAAAAGTGTTGACAAGTCGCGCGGCGCAGTGTTAGAATCTCGCCTCTTGAAATAATTTAGGTCTTAAGACCTAATATAGGTTTAGGACCATCGGGAACTTAGCGGAGGAAAGATGAAAAAAGTTTTTGGGATTCTCAGCGTAATTTTGGCGGGCGCGGCCTCGATGGCTTTTGCCGCTGATTTGAACGTCTATGTCAGAACTCCCGCGGGCGTTGCCATCGCCGGCGCGCGGGTTGTGGCCGTGGCATTCGGTCCGAACGGCCCCGATTCCGCCAACACAAAAACAGGCATTACGGATGCCAACGGCCTGGCGGCATTCAACGCCGGTAACCTCAACGCTTTGACGGACGACACCCCCTATGACGTCTTTGCCGCGACCCAGGGCTATTTGCCGAGCCTCTCCGACCAGTTCAATGACCCGGAGCATCCCCGTCTGCGCTCGGATGCCGCCATAGTTCAGAACAGCACCGTCACCTTGGATAATGCGGGCGTGACCAATGTGGGGCAAATCGTCGTGGATGTTGAAAACGCTTCCCCCAACACCTTGATTTTCGGCGAAATCAAGCCGGCGTCGGGTTATGACCAAGAAGCCATCGCTCGGGGTTGGACTATAACCGACGGTGCGGGCTTTGCCAATAACGGCACCGCAAACGGGCCGATCCGGATTTTGAACGTCCCTTATGTCTCCACCACCGCTTACAGCGTGAATGGTTTTGACCCGTTAAAAAACAAGGGCTACGGCTTCCCGGGCAATCAGGAATTGGCGGCTTATCGCCCCCTGGTTCGCTATACCTCGCTCAGCCCCGATCCCTTGGAAAACAATCTGCTCAACTTCGCCAACGCCATCACGCACAACAACACCCAGAATTTAAACCAGCAGTTCGGCACCACGGGCGACGTGAGCGTGACCGGGGCCCTGGTCGATACCACGACCGCGGAATCCCCCATTCCCTACATGGGCGTTAATTTTTCCTATCTAAGAGACGATCCTTTCTGCCAGGGCTGCACGGGCACTTCGAATATTTGGGCGAATGTGGATACCAACGGCCGTTTTGATCTTTATGGATTGCAGCAAAATACCTCCTACTACGCCCAGATTTACGGGGGCTGCTCCTGGAACGGCCAGACCAGCGCCTGTTATGACGGCTATAACAGCACCTGGACCGCTTATTCCCCGGCGACCTCCGCGCCTCTGGGCCTCAACGACTTTTACTACGGCGCCACCCCCATCATTAAAAAGCTCAAGCTCAACCGGGCCTCGGGCGGCAGCGGGACCATGTCGGTGTACGTCAAGGATAACCTAGGCAATTTCCTGCCTCAGGTCGGAGTCGGCCTGTGGCCTGACGGCATGCAGTGGGAAACCAATGGAACCATCTGCGATGGAAACCAAGCCAACAACATCAGCCAGCCTGGATTGGCCAATTTCAACGGGCACTCCACCACGGGTTATGTGCTGATTGAGAATCTTCCCGCCGGCAATTACAGTTTGCAGGCCTGGACCCAGTTCTCCCAACAAGGGGGAACCCAGTTTAACGCTGGCCCGGACGGCCAATTCTCTTGGGGCGGCAACAATTGCCCCAGCGATGATTTCCGTCTGACCATTGACACCACGACGCCCGGCTCCAATGCCAGGGTTTACAATGCCGTGGGCGCTCTGCTGCAATCAGGATCTTCCATCACCATCACCATTACGGTGGTGCCGCAGACCTCCGGCAAGGTCAAAGGCACATTGACTTTCCCAAGCGTGGTGGATCTGACCAATGACCCCATCAATATCACCTTGCAGCCCCAGTGCCAGCCCGGCAGCCCATGCTCAGGCGGCGGCTACCATATCGTCACCGGCAGCACGGGCCCGATTTATAGCTATGAGGTGAACGTGGCCAGCGGCCAGGCCTACTGGATGAACGTGACTTCCAATTATTGGGGCCGGGTGCGCATTGGCGAGGGCGGCAATAACCAGATCAATTTGGCCAGCACGGCCACGGCCAGGGTCGATATGACCTTTGCCCCGGCGGGGCGCATAGTCGGCAAGCTCTATAAGCCCGGCAACGTGCTTTTCACGCCTACTTTTGGCGGCAGCGGGCAGAACAGCCAGGCGAACATCAATTTCGACGGCGAGAACTCTTGGGGCTGGGGCCAGGTAAACCAGGACGGCAGCTTTGCCGTGGGTGGGCTTTTGCCCGGCAAGTATAAAGTCAAGGTACAAGGATTGGGCAGCTTCGCTTATACCGACCCTTCTCCCGTGCCTGAGGTGACGATCGTTGCCAATCAGGATGCTTACAAGGACCTCAATGTGGTGGACGGAGTCGCTGTGCGCATGAATATCTCCACCGCGACCTTGCCTGTCATGAACAAGCCGTCCTGCACGGGAGAGGATTCTTGGGACTGCCCGCCGGAAAGTTGGACGGTCATGACCTTGCCTCGGGGCACGGATTTAAGCGAAAAAATCGCGAGCATTTTGGTGAATGAAGAAGAGCAATCGGAGTTCGCTTTCGTGTCCAGCACCAGCACCAGCGGCGGCCGGTGCGGAGGGCCTTCAGGCGATATCGGCTTCTGCATCCGCTATCAGCCCTCCCCCTCGGTGGCTGATTTCTATCTTCTAAGAAAAGGGCAGTTCGACAGCGACAATGTTGATGCGGTCAGACCCTATTTCATCATCCTCAACTCCACCAAGGGCGTGCAAATGAACAAGTCCTTGGTCGATCCCACGCCTTATTTCTGGCTGTCGAACTTTTCCACGGTCAATGTCATGAACATTAATCTGACTCCTCCCGACCTTTCCGCGGTGACCGGGGCTTTGGGCCAGGCGACCCTCAAGGGCGCCGTGGTTGGCTCTAATATTATCCGCCAGGTGGATTTCTCGGCCTTGGGCGGAGACTTCAATAACTTCATGAAGTATATTCCCACGGTCACCCTTTATGATTCTTCCGGCACGTTTCGGGCGGCCGGATTGGTGGTTCCCAATCCCACCTGTTTTGCTCACGGCAGTCCCACCGATATACAACTCGAGCAGTCCATCGCCGATGGCAATTGGACTTTGTTTAAGTCCATATTCGACTCTTGTCCCGGCGGCTGGGGCTATGAGATCAGGGGATTGAACGCAGGAAAGGCCTACAAGGCGATTCTGACCACCCCCAATTACCCTCCCTACGACAATAAGGTCACCTTGGGCGCGGCGGGTTCTACCACGACATTGAATATCAACCTGGACCTCGACGTGGGTTCAGGCGCGACCTTGAAGGGCGTGGTCATGACCACCAACAACGTGGTGATAGCCAATGCCCAGGTTTCCATTCGAGCGGAGGGCTATAACAACGGTCAGCCCAAGGTCTTTACCACCGGTTCCAACGGGAGTTATAAATTCGAGGGTCTTCCCGAAGGGACGTTCAAAATCAGCGTGGTGGCAACCGACTACGGTTTGGCCGTCGCCAAGCTGG
The DNA here is from genome assembly GCA_001800015.1 of Elusimicrobia bacterium RIFCSPHIGHO2_02_FULL_57_9. GTDB lineage: Bacteria > Elusimicrobiota > Elusimicrobia > UBA1565 > UBA9628 > O2-02-FULL-57-9. The sequence continues at coordinate 648 of MGUO01000011.1, read as the reverse complement.
ATATCAGCGGCAATTCCACCTTCACCAAGGACATCAGCCTGACGGCCGCGGGCGCCAGCATCAAGGGAACGGTGGTGGCCAAGGCCTCGCGCGCCGCCCTGGGCGGGGCCAAGGTCTTCGCTTACAATGATACCTTGAACGTCAACGACCCCTCGGCTGAACTTCCTCTTTATGACGCGGAAACCAGCACCTCGGGTTATTACACCCTGGAGGGTCTGACCGTGGGCGACGTATACAAAATATCCGTTAGAGCCTCCGGCTATTACGTCGCCAGCGCCTCCACAAGGACCATTGCCGGCGTGAGAAGCGGCATTGACTTTGAAATGGTGAAAAAACCTCTGGATGTCAGGGTCTATGCGCGCCAGGGCCAGGCAAGCTATGACTTTACCGTCCTTAATCCCCAGGATTTCTCGGATGGCCAAGCCTGGGTCAGCCAGGCGCCCTTCGCCCTGGCCGGCTCAACCGAGGTCACCAATAA
>MGUO01000011.1:0-147 GCA_001800015.1 Elusimicrobia bacterium RIFCSPHIGHO2_02_FULL_57_9 | reverse complement strand
AGGGCAATAAGTGGCTGGTGCTTAATTATCCCTTGGCTGATTTGGCCGCGAACGCGGATTATACGCTCCGCATCAAGGCCGTCAGCGGGGTGACCATCACCGGCGTGGTCAAGAAAGGCGATGTGATCCTCAAGGATGTGCTTTTCG
>MGUO01000010.1:0-2704 GCA_001800015.1 Elusimicrobia bacterium RIFCSPHIGHO2_02_FULL_57_9 | reverse complement strand
ACCAGGCCGATCTTCCTGGCGCGTTGCTTCGGCTTATACGCGAGGTGCAGGAAAACCGGCTCCACCGAACTTCCCCGGGCCACGCCCAGAAAAGAGCCCATGCCCAGCTGCTGGGCGCGTGAGCGCTCAATGACCTTAACGTTGAGGCCGGGGGCCTTCAAAGCGCGGGCCAACTGCGCCAGGCTTTGCGGGGTTTTATCCGAAGGCCCGCGGTTGACGAGGTCGCGCGTCAGGCAGACGGCTTCGCAATAGAGCGCGGCTTTGGCCAGGGCCCTCTCGGCGGTGGGCCGGCCGGCGTTTTCCACGATTAATTTCGCCGCGCCGAGCTTTTCCGGTTCCGGCTTTCGATATTCCGAGAAAGCGTAGGAGGCCAGCAGCAGCCCCTCGGCGGCGGCCTGTGAATCGGCTGCCGGAACGGAAACGGACAGTGCGGCCCAGCGGCTTTTGGCATGGTGATAAGCGCAGCCCGCGGCCCGGCGCAAAGTCTCGTTGGAATAATCCTGTTTTTTGCCTAAACCCACGAGAAGATATTTGCGGCTCGCGGCCTTGGCGGCGAATGTGACGGCCGCGCATTGGCCCAGCGAAGCTTTAAAACCCTCGGTCTTGGCCGAATCGATCAACGGCTTGCGCTGCGGGGTGGGCGGCAAGGCTCCCAGGATTTGCCCGTCTTCAAAGGCGAAAACACAAGTCGGATCCGTTGCGGATTTCCAGTCGTTCAGGTTGATGGTTGAAGCCGATATCATGTTTTACCCTCGTCTTTCCTTTTCTTTGACGAGGAACAGGCTTTCCTGCAGCAGGCAGGCCGCCAACGCTCCAACCAGCGGCCCGGCCCAGTAAACAAAGCCGTTATTCCAATGGCCCGTGACTACCGCCGGGCCGAAAGCGCGGGCCGGGTTAAGGGCCGCGCCGGTTAAAGGGGCTATGGCCAGCGCGACGGCGGCGATGGAAAATCCTATGGCTAAGGGCGCGGTAGGAGCGTGGCCGCGTTTATCCACGTCCGTGGCGTAAATGGTCGAAACCATTAAGAATGTTCCCACGGCCTCAAGCAGGGTGGCGGCCTTAAACCCGATGCCGGAGACAATGCAGGCCCCCAGAAAAGGCCTGCCGGTTAGAAGCTGCGGATAATTATGAAGCACGGTTTTTAAGAGCAGGGCTGCTAGAACCGCGCCGCAGAGCTGGGCTGCGATATAAAACAAGGCCTGTACGGCGTCGATGCGGCGGCTGATGAACATGGCCGTGGTGACGGCTGGATTAAAATGAGCTCCCGAGATCGGGCGATAGGTGTAGGTCATGGCCGTGATGGTCAGGCCGTAAGCCAGGGCGATACCCGGCAGGCCGGTCCTGCCGCCGGTCTGGGCGTCCAGGCATACCGCGCCGGCCCCGATAAAGACCAGGGCGAATGTCCCGATCAATTCCGCCAAATATGATTTAAAATTTCCGACCATATCCAGATCTTATCTTATTTTGTCTTTATTTTTCCGGAGGTAAACCAAGGCCTGCGCGCGATTGCGAATCTTGCCTTCCGCCTGAGCCTCGCGCACTTGTTCCAGCAGCTTGCCGATCAGGGGGCCGGGAGGGATTTTGAGCGCCTTCATCACGTCATGCCCATCGATAATTCGTTCCGGTATGGGCTTTTTGGGCCCCGCGGCCCAAAGACGCGCAATTAAATGGGAAACCACCTGGAGATGGCGCATGGTTTTTTCCTCATCGGATTTGGCGCGTCCTCCGTTGAGAAGCTTAAGCAGGCGCCGCTGCGGCAGATAGCTGGCGTGATCGGCCCAGCAGACCAGGAGCAGGCTTAAGGCCTTGTCCCCCAAATCCCGGAAAAAACGATAAGCGGCTTTGTCCGTCACCACGCCCGAGGCCGCGAGATTGCCCGGGCGCAGATGCTGGGCGATGACGGTGGAGACGGTCTCTATATGATGGCGCGAGAATTTGAGTCCCCGCAAAATTTCGGCGGCCTTTTTGGCTCCTCGGGCGTCATGCCCGAAAAAACGCAGCCGTCCCTCCCGCTTTTTCGCGGTAGCGGGCTTGGCGATATCGTGAAGCAGGGCGGCCAGCATCAGCACCGCGGATTGCGCCGCGCCGCCCCGGGCGTTTGATTCCAGGCAAGCCGCAATCGCCTTGGCTTGCGCGGGAAATACTTGCTTTAAATGATGGAGCAGAAAATCGGCGCGCGCGGCCGTCTCCAGGGAATGCCTCAGCACCCCCCCCGGGCCGTAATAGACCAGGGCGCAGCGGCGGGCGGGCTCAAGCGCCTTGAATAAGGAAGTGAGCAGGCGGCACTCATCCATCAGCTTAAGCCACCGGGAAGAGCCGGGCAGGGCGAGCAAGGCCAAAAGCTCGGCCGAGATGCGTTCGCCCGCGGGCCTGCGGGCCAAATTGCGCAGCTTGCCGATAAGTCGCAGGGTGCCCGGTTCTATTTTAAAATTCAGTTGGGCCGCGATGCGGAAGGCGCGCAGCAGACGCAGGGGATCGTCCTTAAAAAGCCTGCCTGATTCGGCGCGCAGAAGGCCCCGGGAGATATCCGCCAAGCCTTTTCTGGGATCCAGAATTTGCCGGGCTAAAACTGTTGCGGACATGGCGTAACCAAGCGGCAGGGCCAGGGCGTTGATGGTGAAATCCCGGCGCGAGAGGTCGGTGGCGATATCAGGACCTGAGATGGCCGCGACATCCACCTGCCGTATGAACTTATAGTTCTCCC
>MGUO01000009.1 GCA_001800015.1 Elusimicrobia bacterium RIFCSPHIGHO2_02_FULL_57_9 | reverse complement strand
AGGCCTTCGACAGATGTCAGGGAGAGGATTTTGTTAATCGCCTGCTTTACGTTGATTTCAAAACCTATTTGCCGGAATGCCTCATGACCAAGATCGATATCGCCACCATGGCCAATTCCCTGGAAGGCCGCTCCCCGCTTCTGGACCATGAATTCGTGGAGCTGGTTTTTCGCATGCCCGGAGCCTGGAAGCTTAAGGGCCTGCGCGGTCATAAATGGATATTCAAGGAAGCCTTTCGCGATAAGCTGCCGCCTATGATTTTCAAGCGCGGGAAAATGGGCTTCGGCATCCCGTTAGGATCCTGGTTTCGCGGTCCGCTCAAATCTTTCTGGCAGGATCACGTGTTTAGCCCCGAGGCGCTCAAGCGCGGCTATTTCAACGAAAAGGCTTTAAACCGCATCTGGCAGGAACATCAAAGCGGACGCCGCGAACATGGCTATCGTTTGTGGGCCCTGCTGATGTTGGAACTCTGGCATCAGAACTGCCTGATCGAATCCACTACGAAGGCCTGCTGGCGGCGGGTCAATTCCGGGTAAATCGGCAGGGCTAAAATTTCCTGCGCAGCCTGTTCCGAGGCCGGGAAATCTCCTGGTTTATATCCCAGGTCTTTAAAGCACTCTTGAAGGGGAAGAGGCAGGGGATAGTAGATTTCAGTGTCGATCCCTTTCTTCTTTAAATAAGCCCTTAACTCATCACGGCGCTGAACACGGATGATATATTGATGATAGATGTGCCCGTGTGTGGATTGAGGATGGGAGACAGAGGGAAGACCCACGACGCCCGACTCAAGCAAGCCTGCGCGCCGGAATAAATCAGCGTAACGGGCCGCGTTTTGCCGCCTTTGCGCGGTCCACCGATCCAGGCGCCTGGCCTTGACCCGCAAGAGGGCGGCTTGCAGCGCGTCGATGCGGAAGTTGGCCCCCAGAAGCTTGTGATAATACTTAGGTTCGGCTCCGTGCACTCGCAAAAGCAGGGCCTTACGGGCGAAAGCCGCGTCATTCGTTAAAAGCATGCCCGCATCGCCCAGGGCGCCCAGATTCTTGGTGGGGAAAAAGGAGAGGCAGCCGGCCAAGCCGATGCCCCCGGCTCTTTTTCCTTTGTATTCCGCCCCGATGGCTTGGGCCGCGTCCTCGATGACGGCCAGGCCGCGCTGGGCCGCTAGTTTTAACAGAGGCTCCATATCCGCGCATTGGCCGTAAAGATGCACCGGGATAATGGCCTTGGTTTTAGGAGTGATGGCCGAGGCCAGCAAAGATGCATCGAGGTTATAGCTTCTCGGGTCTATGTCCGCGAAAACAGGCGTAGCGCCCAGACGCGCGATCACACCGGCGGTGGCGAAGAAGGAAAAAGCGGAGGTGATGATCTCATCGCCCGGTTTAATGCCGGCGGTCATCAAGGCCAAAAGCAGGGCATCGGTGCCCGAGGAGACGCCGACGGCGAATTTAACCCGGCTGTAGGCCGCGATTTCTTTTTCCAATGCGGCGACTTCCGGGCCCAGGATATAATGGCCGCTGTCGATGACCTTTTTGGCCGTATCCAGAAGCTGTCTGCGAATCGGTTTGTGATGCGTCTTGAGGTCGAGCAAGGGGACCTTCATGGATTTATTTGGCCCAGTTAAGCGCCGTGAGAATAAATTGCACGCCGATGGCGGCCAGAAGCAGGCCCATCAGCCGGGTGATTGCGTTTAAGGCGATGGGGCTTAATTTGCTCGCGCCGGAGGAAACAGCGGCCAAAACCAAATAACACAAGCCCGAGACTCCGGCGATGGAGGCGTAAATAATAAAGCGATGGCCCCAGTCATGGGCTTGTCCGGAAAGAACGATGGCCGTGGTGATGGCGCCCGGCCCGGAAAGAATGGGGATAGCCAGAGGGGTGATGGCGATATCGTCCTTGGCCATGCCGGCCGCCATCTCTTCGGCTGTCTCCTTAAGAGGAGAGCGCTGGGCGCGCAACATGTCCAGGGCCGAAAGAAGCAGGATGAGTCCGCCCGCGATCTGAAAGGCAGGCAGGGTGATGCCGAATAGTCGAAATAGTTTGAGCCCCAGCACGGCGAAGAGCGTCATGACAAACCAGCACGCGATGCAGGCGGTTTTTGCCATGCGCCGGCGCTGTTCCACCGTGTCATGCGCGGTCATGGCCAGGAAGGGCGGGATTGCGGCAAAGGGGTCCACGATGGCGAAAAGGGAAGCAAAGGTCAACAGCGCGTATTCGACCACGGGGGCATTGTATCTTTTTTTGTTTCAGGAGAATTTTTGCTTTTTATATCCCTAAGAGTTAACATCACCTGAATGGCACCCCAGGAGCGCCGCGCGGCGGGAATGCTGTTTGCCGCGGCGGCGCTGGCGATTTACTGGCGGACGGGATATTTCGGCTACTATGACGGCGATTTCGCCACCTTGGTGGAGCGATTCTACCGTGTGGCGATCGGGCAGGTGATCTATCGCGATTTCCATTGCATCTCGGCTCCCCTGACCTATTTCATCCAAGGCGCTTTGCTCCGGCTCTTCGGACATGCCCTGGCCGCGATGCGTTGGTATGTGAGTCTGCAGGGCGGATTAATGTGTGCCTTCATCTTTTTGTTCACGCGGCGCTATCTAGGCATGAGCGTGAGGCAAAGCCTGTTGTGCGGTTTAATCTCTTTTTTGTGGTCCATTCAGTTGATTTGCGCAATCCCCTGGTATAACGCCGACGCCTACTTTTTCATCCTGTTGGCGATATGGTCCTTCTGCCGGATATGGGGGAAGGGGTCGCGTTG
>MGUO01000008.1:1516-5282 GCA_001800015.1 Elusimicrobia bacterium RIFCSPHIGHO2_02_FULL_57_9 | reverse complement strand
CACCATGATTGAGGCCCTGCTGGCGTTTAAGGACTATTGCGTTCTCTTCGAGAGAGAAAAAGGCCTGCCGCAGTTGAGCGTCTTGGAGCAGTGCCGCTGGGAAAGCCGGCGCCCGATACCCCAAGCCGAAGCGGTTTATGATTTGTGGCCCGGGGACAACAAGGAGTTCAATACGTCTTTGCTGCGCTACCGCTATCAATCCATGGTCACGCCCGATTCCGTTTACGATTATGATATGGGCCGCCGCAGCTCCATCCTTCTTAAAAGAAAAGAAGTGCCGAATTACAATCCGGCGCTCTATAATTCCGAGAGAATTTACGCCACGGCTCCCGATGGGATCAAAGTGCCGATCTCGGTTCTTTATCGCAAAGGCTTTAAGCCCGACGGGGAAGCGGCGATTTATCTCGTCGGCTACGGTTCATACGGTTATTCCATGCCCGCGAACTTCAGTTCCTCCGTATTCAGCATGGTCGACCGCGGAGCTATTTTCGCCAGGGCGCACGTGCGGGGAGGCGGCGATATGGGTAAGGCCTGGCATGACGACGGGCGCATGCGGCGCAAAAAAAACACCTTCACGGATTTTATCGCGGTTGCCGAGCATTTAGTGGCGAAGAAATACGGCGCAAGGGGAAGGCTCGTTATCGCAGGCGGAAGCGCGGGCGGTCTTCTTATGGGGGCCGTGGTCAATATGAAGCCGGAACTCTTTAAAGCCGCGGTCATGGACGTGCCCTTCGTTGACGTGATCAACACCATGCTGGATGAGTCTCTCCCGCTTACCGTTGGAGAATTCGAGGAGTGGGGCAATCCTAAGGAGAAAGAGGATTATGAATACATGCGCTCTTACAGCCCCTATGATAATTTGAAGGCGCAGAATTATCCCGCGATACTGGTTAAAACCTCGCTTCATGACAGCCAGGTGATGTATTGGGAGCCCGCTAAATACGTGGCGAAATTGCGCCGTCTTAAAACGGATCAAAATCATCTTTTGCTTCAGATCAACATGGCGGCCGGCCACGGGGGGGCCTCCGGACGCTACGATTTCTTGCGCGAAATCGCTTTTGATTACGCCTTCATGCTGACCCAAATGGGGATTGCGCCGGAGGGGAGATGAGCGGGAAAATGCGCTGGGCGGGTTTGATCGCGGCTGCGGGAGTGATTTGGGCTTGTACTCCGCCTAAATACGTGGCCTATGTCTCGCGCCAAAACGACTTTAAGTGCTCGGCTCCCTGGGGCTGGAGCGTGATGAGCGAGAAAGAGGGGACTCGCTATGCCAACACGACTTTTATCGGCCCCTTCGCGCCTGAATTTTATTTGGGAGCGCCCAGCTTAAGCGTGCGCTGGCACGCCTATTCCTATCCCCATCGCCTGGCCGACGGCGTTTTGGAGATGTACAGCAGCGCGGATGATTATATCCGCCAGATGATCAATAATGTTTATGGTCCCCAAGCCGAGCTGCTTGAGCCCGTTCATGACATCTTCGTGGCCAAGCGCAAAGCCAAGCATTTCGTGGTCCTGGCGCCGGCTCCGGCGCCGGAGGGCCGGCAGTGGGGCACGGTGCTCGACGCGCAGAGCAACAAGCCGGTTAATTTGCGCCAGCATGCTTATGTGATCGTGCCCATGCAGCAGGGGTTTTACGTTCTGGTGTACCCGGCCACGCGTGAGGGCTTTAAGCTTTACGAGCCGCACTTCAATCAGCTGGTCAACACCTTCCTTCCTCTGCTAAAATAGAGAGTCCCCATGCAGCGGTCCAAGTTTAAAACGCGCGATTTACGCTTCACCATTAAAATCAAGGCCAAGCCGGAGCGGGTTTACCGGGCGCTGACCTCGGCCACCGAGCTTTGCCGCTGGTGGCTACAGGGCGCTGAGACCGACGCGCGCAACGCGGGACGCTTCCGCATGATCTGGCCGAAACTGAAAAAGGAGGGGACGAACTCAAACGGCAAGGGCCGCTTTCCCTCTTACGTGGCCATGGGGGACAGCGAGGGCTATTTCGTGGATTTGGAGCCGTGGCGCAAGGTGGCTTGGATGTGGAAGCTGCCGCGCGGTAAGCGCTTTCCGCCCTTGTCCAGTTTTTTTCTTTCCCCGCGCGGCCGCGGCTGCGAAGTCACTCTGGTTCATGCCGGATTTTCAGCCAAACCCTCCACGGATAAGTATTTTCAGGGCTGCGCCGAGGGCTGGGAGGATTGCCTGGCCAAGCTGAAACTGTATTTGGAAACAGGCCGCAGCTGCAAAGCCCAGGCCCTCGACTTTGCGGCCATGAAAAGGCTGCTTAAAACGCAAAAATGAACGCTTGGCCGGCTGTTTTATTGGCGACGGCGCTCGGCGCGGCGATTTCCGCGATCATTTTCTATCTGATATTTTTTTCCGCGCGCAAAAATAACGAAGCCGAGCGCAGCCGCGATAGGGAAGATTTCCGCGGCCTTCTGGATCTAGCCGCGCAAAAATTTGAGACTGAGCGGGTCCGGCAGACTGCCGAGCTTGAGGAGAAGCGCCAGGCCGTGGAGACCGCGGTTTCGCGCATGACCGAGCAGCTTAAGCAGTCCGAGACGCTTATTAGGGGTTTTGAGGCGGAACGGCGGGAAAAATACGGTTTCTTGGAAAAAAGTCTTAAAGACGCCACAGAAACGACCGGCAAGCTCGCCGTCTCAACCGAGGGCTTGCGCGCCCTGCTCGATAATTCCCGGGCCCGAGGGCAATGGGGAGAGAGCATGGCCGACGATATCCTGAGGGCCAGCGGCCTTCAGGAAAATATCCAATACATCAAGAATCGCTCCCAGGATACGGTGGCCACCCGCCCCGATTTCACCTTCCTTCTGCCCGATCACCATAAGTTTCATATGGACGTCAAATTTCCTCTCGATAATTATTTAAGAATGGTCAACGCTGCGGGTGAAGACGACAAAACTCGCTATAAGGCCGACTTCCTGCGGGATGTGAAGGCGCGCATAAAAGAAATCCAAAAGCGCGACTATATAAACCCGGCCGAGCAGACCCTGGACTATGTCCTCTTGTTTATTCCCAACGAGCAGGTTTACGGCTTCATCCACGAGGCCTGCCCGGGCTTGGTCGACGAGGCCTTGGCCCGGAAAGTCGTGTTATGCTCGCCCTTCACGCTTTATGCGGTGCTCTCCGTGGTGCGCCAGTCCTTCGAGAATTTCCATTTCACCCAGGCGACCCAGGAAGTGCTCAAGTTGATCTCAAATTTCGCCTCGGCTTATGAAAAATTCCGGGAGCGCTTCGCCGAATTAGGCCAAAGGCTGGCCAAGGCCGAGGAGGTTTACAACGATATCAGCGGCGCCAGCTTCCGCCGCCTGGATTCGGCGATACTCAAGATAGACAAGGTCCGCAGGGGCCGCGGCGAGGAGGAAGAGGAGCCGGCGGTCCTTCCTATAATGTCCGGTAAGCCTCAGGGTTAGCCAAAAGCGTTCCCGCATCCCCCCAACCGAGCTCAAAAGCCTGCCGGCAATCCTTGGTATCGAATTTCAGGGCCTTCATGTTCAGCCGCTTTGACGGATGGAAAACGTAGGCCCGCACGTCCCCGGCGCCCGCGAGCCTCACCGATTCCAAGGAATGATCGATTTGCCCCTGCAGCAGCTGGTTGATGAGGGTGGAAATATAGGAAGTCAACCCAAAGGCGGGGCTGCTTAATTCCGATGGATGCACCACGTTTAAAAACAGGATGTCCTTGACCCCCCGGGCGAGCGCGGGCAATAGGTTGACATAGGACTTGGCCACGCCGTCTAAAAGAACGTGATGCCCGGCGCCC
>MGUO01000008.1:0-1479 GCA_001800015.1 Elusimicrobia bacterium RIFCSPHIGHO2_02_FULL_57_9 | reverse complement strand
CTCCCAGGCCCCGTCGGGTTCCGGGGAATAGACCGCTTGATGGGTTTTTCCGTTGGCGATATCGGTTGAAATGACGTAAAACCAGCAGCGTTTGAGCTTGCGGGCGCGCTCTTCATCCACAAGCCGAGCCAGGTATTGGCGCAGATGCTTCTGCGAGAAAAAACTGACGGGCTTTAAGCGCGGGCTGAAGCGGAAAAAATAGGTTCTTTTGACGGCGCACCAAATCTCGCGCAGGCGCTCGCAAGTGTCCTGGAAGTAAGCGCAGCCGTTGAGGGCGCCGACGCTGGTTCCGAAAACGCTGTGAAAATCGATTTTATGCTGGTGCGCCAAGCCGTAAAGGCAGCCGGCTTGCCAGCTGCCCAAGGCGGCGCCCCCGGGCAGGACCAGGGCTATGGGGCGGGATCCTAATGCTTCCACGGTTTTCTACAGTTGTATTATAAAAGCGAACCGCCCCGATTGACAATACCAATCGGGGCGGTTTTTAGTCGGAGATCGTTAGATCTTGACGACGTTTGCGGCTTTGGGTCCTTTATCCGATTGCAGGATTTCGAACTCAACCGCTTGGTTCTCGGCCAGACTCTTGAATCCCTCTCCCTGAATCGCGGTGTGATGAACGAAAACATCCGCAGTGCCGTCGTCAGGGGTGATGAAACCATAACCCTTCTGGTCGTTGAACCACTTTACTTTGCCTTTCATGCTCATTAGCTTGTGTTACCTCTACTGTTATTAACTTCCCGCTTAATGCGGGCAGCCCTATAAGCGGGCCGTCTTTATTATAGCACGAAAAGGGCTATTTTTACGGCGGTCAAGGGCTGCAGCGTGGCGCTTTTTCTCGTTGGGAGTTTCCAGGGCCAGGCCGGCAACGGGAGTGGGCTTGCCATTGCGGTCCACGGCCACCATGACCACCAGGCAGGAATTGGTGTGGCGGCGCTGCCCTTTTTCTAGGTTCTCGGCATAGACGTCCACGCCGATCTCCATGGAGGTTTTTCCAACGTAATGGACCCGCGCCTCGGCCACCAAAAATTCTCCCAGCCGGATCGGAACCAAAAACTCCACGCGGTCCATGGCCACGGTCACGCAGGATTTCCCCGAGTGGCGCATCGCGCAGACCGAGGCGGCCTTATCCACCATAGCCAGGATTTTCCCGCCGAATACGGTGCCGTGGACGTTGGCGTCCGGGGGCAGAACCAGGTCTGAGATTTGGGTGATGGAGGATCGGACCGGCTTGATCTTTATCATCGCGCCGCAATCCTGTCCGCCAGCCTGGCCACAGCGGGCATTGAAGAGGTTTTCCCGGCCTCGATCACGGCTAGGGCCTCCTTGTCCGCGCGGCTTTCTTCCAGCGCGCGTTGAGCCTGCTTGATGGCGACGAGAGCGGGGTAGGCAAGAGTGACCTCATCCCCTAAGGCAGCGCCGAGTCCTGTTTTTGAGCAATCGGCCAGGCTTAGGCGGGGGGGGGCAGGAACCCCCCTGCCTAAG
>MGUO01000007.1:3200-3653 GCA_001800015.1 Elusimicrobia bacterium RIFCSPHIGHO2_02_FULL_57_9 | reverse complement strand
AAAAATATAACGGCCGTCCTGAGCGACCTTATACCAAGGGGAAAGCCGCCAGCCTAAATAGCCCCCCCACTCCCATTGGTTGTAGAAGCGCAGGCCCCCCAAGGTGTTTCTTTCCCGTTCCAAAAATTCGGCGGCCTGCCGGCAAACGGAATGATAGCTGAAAGAGCTGGTCCAAGGAACCCGGGGAAGCAGCCAGATCGTGAAACAAGCGTAGGCGGCTAACCACGCCCAAGCGGCTTTTTTCATAAGCGGTCTTTTCAGCCACGGAACAATCATTAGGGAAACAGCCGCCACCGCAAGAACATTGAAATAAGGCGCCAAACGTTTATGGGCCAGGGTGCCGCCGGCCAGAATCATCATGCTCAGAAGCGGGCTCCACGGGAACTCTTTGCATGTTTTCCAACAAGCGAGGAAATGCGCCGTCAAGGCCGCGCAGAGTCCCAGGGTAAACCA
>MGUO01000007.1:0-3159 GCA_001800015.1 Elusimicrobia bacterium RIFCSPHIGHO2_02_FULL_57_9 | reverse complement strand
CATAGGGATTGCAGAGGCTTGCGGCCGCCGCTGCCGCCAAAACCCAACCCGCCCGATAAGCCCCCGCCAGCGCCAAACCCAATATAAATCCGCAATGGAGATTCGACCATAAGGCAAAAAGCAGAAACAGTCCAACGGCCTCTTGCCCGCTGGTTCTTATTCTTCTCAGACGCTGCCGCTCCAGAAAGCAAAAGAGGATCGAGAAAAAAAGAAGCGAGAACAATTCCGGCCTGATGTCGGAGTACGGCAAAACCCCGGCCGACCAAAGCGCCAAGGCCGCCGCGCGAAAAAAAGGGGGAAGTGCGCCAACGCCCGGGATTCGTATCAGCACCGCGGCGCAAGCCAGAAGCAGGGCGATTTTAAACAGCCATAAGCCCGTCATCCCGCTCTGGGAATAGATAATCTGATAAATCAGCTGAGCCAGCCACTCGAAGTCATGCCACGGCTGTCCCGCCATGGTGAAGGAGAGAAAATCCGCCCTGGGGAGGGCACGCTGCTCCAACATCCAACGGCCGGCGGAAAGATGCCAAAAAAGGTCGGGGTTATACAGAGGAAAGAAAAAAGCCGGCAAGGTCAGGACTATGCCGATAGTCCACGGCCTGCCCTCTTTAAGGGAGCTGCCCACTTTCTGTATTATCTGGAAGGACGAACGGCCCGGCCGGACTTAATGCAGTTGGTGCAGACATAGGTCGTCCGGGTGCGCCCGTCAAGAACAACTTTTTGCCGTTGCAGGTTGGGCCGAAAAATTCGCTTGGTGGCGCGGTGCGAGTGGCTGTAGCTAAAGCCGCTGACGGGCCCCTTGGCGCAGATACCACATTTAAATGCCATCAATTTATCTCAAGAAGTGTTGATTTTATCAAATAGCGGGATTCGGCGCAATGCCTGACTTTAAAACCCCGGTTCAGTATCTCAAAGGCGTGGGCCCCAAGCGCGCCGAGATATTCCATCGCCTGGACATCGAGACGCTGGAAGACCTCCTTTATTGCTTCCCTCGGGATTGGCAGGATAGGAACGAAACTCAGGATTTGACCTTGCCCACCGCTTCGGGACTGATCATCGTCAAAGGTAAAATCATCAAAGCCGGGGAATTCCGGGCAGGCCCAAGCCTGGCCTTGTTTAAAGCGACGCTCTCCAACGGACAAGACAAAATCCAGGCGGTATGGTTCAAGCATTTAAACCGCCGTTTCGACGTTTTCGCGCCGCTGAAGAAAACCTTGGTCCCGGGCGCCGACCTCTGGATAGTCGGCCGCGGCGACCCCAACCTGCTGGGAGCACGGGAAATCCGGGTGGAGGAGCAGTATTTACTCAACGACCCGTGCTGGCAGCTCCATGTGGCCCGTTTGGTTCCCATCTACCCGCTCTCCGAAGGGCTGTCCCAGCGCTTCATGCGCGAATTAACGCACGATGCGCTCTCTAAAAATGTTTCAGCGGCTGTTGAGATACTGCCTTTATGGCTGCTGCAAAAAAGACAGCTCCTGGCCGCAACCCAGGCGCTTAAGGCCATTCATTTCCCCGATTCTTTGCGCGAGCTGGAAGCGGCGCGCCTGCGCCTGGCTTATGAGGAGCTCCTGCTGCTGGAATTGGGCTGGATTTTAAAACGCCGCCAGACACGGGGTCTAAACAAGAATTTTAATTATGAGATCAAGCGCCATCTGCTCACGCCCTTCAAGGCGCAATTGGGTTTTGAGCTGACCGGCGCGCAAAAGCGCGTGATCAACGAAATTTTCAGCGACATGCAGAAACTGCCGCCCATGACCCGGCTTTTGCAAGGGGACGTTGGATCGGGCAAAACCGTGGTGGCCCTTTCCGCCCTTCTTTTGGCCGTTGAAAACGGCTATCAAGGGGCTTTCATGGCTCCGACGGAGATATTGGCCGAACAGCATATGGCCACGATCTCTCGCTTTCTCAGGGGGCTTGCCTTGCGCGTCGAACTGCTGACCGGCCGCGTGCCGGCGAAAAAAAGAGAAGAACTCCTGTCCGCCCTGCGCAAAGGCGAGGTGGATATTTTGGTAGGCACCCATGCCCTGCTGGAAGAAGACGTGCAATTCCCCTGGCTGCGCCTGGTCGTCATCGACGAGCAGCATCGCTTCGGCGTCAGGCAGCGCACCACGCTGCGGCAAAATCCAACCACTGATCTTCTGGTCATGACCGCCACCCCAATCCCCCGCACCCTGGCTTTGGCGCTTTACGGCGATTTGGATGTCTCCACCTTGGATGAAATGCCCCCAGGCAAGACCACGGCGCATACCCGGCACGCCTCGGAAGAGGAGGCTCTCTGCGCCATTAAGGAAGAAGCAGCCCGCGGGCATCAGGCTTATATCGTCTATCCCGTCATTGAGGAATTGAACCGTCTCGATTTGCAGTCAGCCAAAGCCGAATACAAGCGCTTAAGCGCAACGGCCCTGAAGGGGCTGCGCGTGGCCTTGATTCACGGAGCCCTCCCCGGAAAACAAAAAGTAAAAATCATGAGCCAATTCGTGGCGGGAGAATGGGATGTGCTGGTGGCCACCCAGGTTATCGAGGTCGGCATTGATGTTCCCAACGCCACGGTGATGGTGGTGCAAAATGCCGACCGCTTCGGCCTTTCCAGCCTGCATCAATTGCGCGGACGCATCGGCCGCGGAGCCGCGGCCTCCAAATGCTTCCTGGTCGGCGCGCCAAAAACTCCCGAAGCCAAGCGCCGCCTGGAAGTGCTGGTTTCCTCGCATGACGGTTTTTGCATCGGTGAGGAGGACTTGAAAATTCGCGGTCCCGGGGAATTCCTGGGCACCGCTCAGCACGGGGAACTATCCCTGAAGATCGCGGATCTATTCAAGGACGCGGATTTATTGGCCTCAGCCCGCCAGGATGCCGAGGAGCTTCTGCGCCGTGACGCCTCTTTGCTTTCGCGCGAGAACGCCCCGCTGCGCGAAAAGTTGATTTCCCTGTATCAGAATAAATGGCATTGGATCGATTTGGCTTGATCTATCCCCCCTAAGTTATCTAGGATATTATCCTCGCTCTCATAAGAGGTGCTCTCATGCAAAATGTCAAAATTGTCCTTTTCGCGGCAGCCATCGCTTTGGCGGGACCGGCAGCCGCTCTGGCAGGCGAGTTCGCCTCTGAGAATCTAAACGCCCCCTTGAGCCAGGCCCTGTCTTCGCGCATGACTTTTTCCCG
>MGUO01000006.1 GCA_001800015.1 Elusimicrobia bacterium RIFCSPHIGHO2_02_FULL_57_9 | reverse complement strand
TGCTCACTTCCCGGGCAAATCCCTTCTCGACCAGCAGCTTTAAGTCGCGCTGCAGGGTCCTCCGGGGCTCTTTGAGGGCTTTTTCGCACTCGGCTACCGTAGCCTTGCCTTGACTTGCCGATGCCCGCCTGGACGAATGCCGTGAGTTCCTACGCTCAGAGCGCGGGCTCGCAGCTCAGACGGTCGCCACCTATGCCCACCACTTGCGCGGCTACCTGGGATTCTTGCGGGATCGCGGAGTGGACCCTACCGCCGTCACCCAGGCCGACGTCTCGGCACACCTGAGCTGCTTGCGGGCGCGGCGCGCCGGGTGGGGCTCTCGGGTTCCCTAACGCCGCATCAACTCCGGCATGGTTGCGCGACGGCATTGCTCGAGGGCGAGGCGGACACCCGCGTAGTCCAGGAAATTCTCGGCCATTCCAGCCTGCTCGTCACGCAGAGATACACCCATGTCTCGAGCAACCTGATGCGGGAGACCTGCCGCAAGGCGCACCCTCGCTTTTGAACCGCTTTTGCCGGCCTTGTTAACGGGATGACCAGCCGTGCACAACTCCGCTCAGTTCATTCAGGAATTTCTCGTCCCCAATGGCCGAGAGGTGGTGGCGAAACTTCACGCGGCCGGTCCGATCGATGATCAACAGGTTGTATATGGGGCATGCGCCCGCCGGATGCTCCAGTTTCAACTCTTTCCCCACCCAATCCTCCGGGTCCATGAGCAAAGGAAACGTCATCCGGTGCGTTTGCAGGATTCTCTTCGGAGTGGCCCGGTCTTCTCCCAGGGTGGAAACGGCGAAGATCCCGACACGGTCGCCACGGGTCTCGTGGATGCCCTGTAGCAGGCTGATCTTTTCCTCGCAGCCTTCGCATAGGTTGGTCAGCCACAGCACCGCCGCCTTTTTTGGGAACGTTTTCGACAACGTAAGCGATTGCCCGGAAAGATCGGACAAGGTGAAATCGGGAACACGTTGGCCGATCTCTATTCCCACTCCTCTGGAAGAAGGCAGCAGCCACCCCGCATGAATGGCGGCTTTCCAAAAGAGATTCCGCAGAAGATTGGGCACCGCTGGCTCCTAAAGCACGATGATCTGGTATCCCTGATCCACCCACTTCTTGAGGCTCGGATGACCTTCGAATTCGCCGACCAAGGTAACGTCGGACATCCGCTTCAATCCATCCTTGACCTTGAACGCGCCGGCGCAGAAGTCGCATATCTCCTCGACCACGCCAAGCTTCTTGAGGTCCTCGTACTTGGCATGCAGTTTGTGTTTGGGGTCCCGCAGGGCTTGCGCCCAGCCTGTTCCGGCTCCGTCAAAAACGAGCGTGACGGGATAGCCTCCTTCCTCTAACTCCTTGGCATAGAGAAGCGCATGCAACGCCCTGGCCAGCCCCTCGTGCCTGTCCGTGTCCGCCTGGAGGATGATGAGGAATTTCGACGAGTGGCCGGGAGTCGTCGGCTTTCCGCACCCAAGGGCGAGGACGCCCGTCAAAACCAGAATCGGCAGTAATATCTTCTTCATTGGGGCAACCGGCTGTGGCTGCCGTCGCAATAGGACTTGTTGCCCGAATGCTTGCAGCCGCACCAGGCGATCTTCTTCGCCTCCTTGATCTCCACGCGGATGGGCTCGATTCCGGTATTGAGCTTCTTGTGGGAGCCGTCGCAGTACGGCTGCTTCTGCGACTCTCCGCAGGCGCACCACCACTTTTCTCCGGCTTGTTCGTCCACGCCGAAAGGCTTTCTTTGCGCAATTTTCGGTTCCGCCATTCTATCCTCCTTTTTGTTCTGGTCTCTCAGGGGATTGAGACCAGGGTTCCCCCGATGCAGTTGGCGCAGCGGTCTGACGCGGGGGAGCACTTGGGGCACCAAAGCATCCCGCACTTGCCGCATTTCCGCCAGCCTTCCGGCTTTGCCTCCGCCTGATAGTTGCAACGGCTACAGGCCAACGCGCTATTTTCCATAATTTTCTCCTTTCCGCTGATGCTGGTAATGCCGCCGCAGCATGCAGTCGTTCGAGACGACCATAAGCCCCGCTTCACGCGCCAGAGCTTCTCCCTCCGGATGCGTGATTTCGTCCTGCAGCCACAGCGCCTTGGCCTTGACGGCGATGGCCTCCTGGATAATGGGAAGAACCTGTTCGCTGCGGCGAAACACATCCACCACGTCGACCGGCTCATGGATCGCGGAGAGACTTGGGAAGCATTCCTCGCCTAGAATCTCCTTCTGCCCTGGATTGACGGGGATAATGCGGTAGCCCTGCTCTTTCAGATAGGCGGCGACGTAGTGGCTGGGCCGCTCGGGTTTCGGGGAGCAGCCCACGACAGCGATGGTCCGAAGGGCAAAAATACGCTCGACAATGTTCTCGGCTCCGCCGCCGGAGGGAACGCGGCAGCTTACCGGCTCCATCGCAACCACCTCCCGAGCATGGACTTTACGAGAGGCGTCAGGCGCGTGCGATTGTAGGCATCCGCGACTCTCTTGACGCACTCCGCCTGCGTCGGATATGGGTGGATCGTGCCGGCGATCTTGCCCAGGCCCACCTTCGCCGTCATAGCCAACGTCAGTTCGCTGATCATCTCGCCGGCGTGGCGAGCCACGATGGTCGCTCCCAGGATATTGTCCGTCCCTTTCTCCACGTGGACCTTGATGAGGCCTCGGCTTTCCCCATCCAGGATCGCGCGGTCGAGGTCCTTGAACTCCTGGACAAAGGTGTCAACCGCTATGCCTTTCTCTTTGGCGTCCTTCTCGTAGAGCCCCACGTGGGCAATCTCCGGATCGGTGTAAGTGCACCAAGGGATCGTCAACGTGCTCGCCTTCTTGCGCCCCATGAACATGGCGTTCTGGATGACGATGCGCGCGGCGGCTTCGGCTGTATGAGTGAACTTGTAGGGCGAGCAAATGTCTCCGGCTGCGTAGATCCTGGGGTTTGCGGTCCGCAGGCGGTCGTCGACCTTGACCCCGGCTTTCTTGTCGTACTCCACTCCGGCCGCATCGAGGTTCAAGCCCTCGACATTGGGGGCTCGCCCGACGCCGACCAGGATCGCGTCCACGACCAGCCCGCCCTTGTGGCAATCGCATTCGGTGAAAACCACCTTCTCTGCGCCGCGTTTCTCAACCCGAATGACGTTGTGGTTGCAGGAAAACTCGATCCCCTCTCGCGCGAACGTCTTCTCGATGACAACGGCGGCGTCGCGGTCCTCGCGTATGAGGATCTGGCCGAGAGCCTCGATGAGATGAACTTGGGAACCAAATCGCCGGAAGGCCTGGGCCAGCTCGCAGCCGATGGGGCCGGCTCCGAATACGGCCAGGCGTTTCGGCAGCTCGGTAAGGGAAAATATCGTCTCGTTGGTCAGGTAGCCGGCTTCCTTAAGCCCCGGAATCGGCAACTCGGCAGCCCGCGCCCCGGAGGCGATGATGGCCTTTGAGAAACGAAGCGTCCTGCCGTCCACAGCGATGGTGTCGGACCCAGTGAATCTGGCCTCGCCCAGGAAAACATCCACGCCCAGCTTCTTGAAGCGATGGACCGAATCGTTGGGGCTGATTTGGGCCCGCAGCCTGCGCATCCGTTCCATGACCTTGGAAAAATCCACACGCGCCCCATCCGGGACGATGACCCCGTACTCGCCCGCGTCGCGCACGTCCGCAAAGGCGCGAGAAGCCCGGATGAGCGCCTTTGCGGGCACACAGCCCACGTTCAGGCAGTCGCCGCCCATAAGATGCTTTTCCACCAGGGCTACCTTCGCGCCCAAGCCCGCGGCTCCGGCGGCGGTGACCAAGCCCGCGGTGCCCGCGCCGATGACGACCAGGTTGTAGCGTCCGGCCGGCGCGGGATTGACCCAATCGGGAGGGTGGCCGTTCGAGACGACCGCGCAGTTATGCTCGTCGAAGGGTTCGATGACGACGGTCTTATCCATGAGATCCGGTGCTCCCTGGGCGATGGCTGTTTTCATGCCCCCATCCCGCTTTGGCTCCAATCATAAGTATGGCCAAGCCTCGGAATGTTACGCCGCTTAACCGGCGGCGTCTGTTTTCGTCTCCAAAGCGGCGCGCGCAATGCGCGTGACATAGATGCTTACTGCCACCGTGGCGGCGAGCCCTGCCCCATAGAGAGCCCATTCGGCCGCCGTACGAGAGAGGGCGCCTGCGCCGAGTCCCGCCAAGCTGCCCGCCAGCGAGCCGATGTAAACGTACATCACCGTTCCGGGCAGCATCGCGATCCAGGAAGCCAGGACGTAACCCCGCAGCCTCACTTCCGTGATGCCGAAGGCGTAGTTGAGAAGGTTGAACGGGAATATCGGGGACAGTCTCGTCAATGCCACGATCTTCCAGCCTTCCCGGCCGACGGCGGCGCTCACCGCGGCGAATTTAGGATTGCTTTGTATCCGCCGCGCGACCCAATCGCGCGCCCGATAGCGTCCGATCAGGAAAGCGGCGGTCGCGCCGGTCACGGAGGCTATGGAGACGTAGATCGTCCCCCAGACAACGCCGAATAACGCCCCCGCCCCCAGCGTGAGCAAGGCTCCGGGGATGAACAGCACGCAGGCCACAACATAGGTGATGATGAAAAGGATCGGGGCCAGGTTCCCTAGACCGCCGATCCAAGCAAGGATTTCCCGTAAATATGCGCTGAGATCGAAAGTCATGGCGTTGCCCGAAGCTCGATATCGGCGTACCAGGCCTCCGCCTGCGAGCCCGTGTTATCCGTGTCCGTCATGATGGCGATGCCCGCAAGCGGCGGAGGTTCCTCGTTGTAAAGCTTGCGGTAGTCCTCGAGGATATTGCGTTCCTCGGCGACCCACCGCCCCGCCTCAGCATCTCCAGAACGCACGGCCACCATCTTGAGCCTGTCCGTGTAGGCGTTCGGCGTCGACTCCCCTTTGGGCAGGCGGTTCGCCCAGATGTAATTGATCCCCGAATGGGGAGGATACTCGCCATAAAGTTTTTTTACGAGTCCGTATTTGAATCTGGTCCCGCCTCCGGCTTTGGCTGGATCGTACTTGAAGGTCACATAGACGCGGGCGGCGTAGTCGTCGCCTGCCTTGGACTTCTCGTTTCCCTTGGCTATCGTGTGGGAAACGCGCCAGCGCCAGCGCAGGACCGGAGCCGTCGCCACGTCCCGGTCGAGGCGGTAAATAAGGCCGGAGGCTGAAGCCGAGCTCACGGCATGGACAGCACGGTCCTGGCCCGACCATTCATAAACGGTGTGCCGTTTGATCTTCCTGAAAGTGAGAGGCTCCCAACCCTTGGGTAAACCCCCAGGTTCCAAAACCGGCGCTGAGGGCAAGAGCGTCATGTTCTGCGCTGAGGCTTTCGCGGGGGGAAAGAACAATAGGCCGCTCATGGCCCCCATCAGCAGAAAAATCCTAGGCCGGGCCTGGTAAGGCCCGGCACAGACGCGGTTAAGGAAAGCCTCGTAGCGTCTAGCATTTGACGGCATCGCCGAATACCCCTTGCCCCATTAGTTCGTCCGGGACGAGTTTTGTGACCGAGCCATATGGCGAGGAAATGCCGCCTCCACACTCCGTTGGAAAGCGGCTGAATCGCGATGCCCCGGCGTCGTTGACGGTTAGGAGCTTTACCAACTCTCTCAAATCCGAGATGGTATCCACGTCGAATAACGTCGGGAGCATGACGACTTTCAGGCCTCGCTGTTTTGCGCGCTCCAGGGTCTGCCGCAAGACGTTCACGGTGGACCATGAGATTTCCTGAAACAGGAAATCGTGCGGCTCCTTGAGACCGATCAGGTAATAGCCGCCGTCCGCGGCCGGTCCCAGGACCACGTCCGCCCGCTCCAACAACGAGAATGCCCGTTCGATGGCAGTGGGCGCGATGTGAGGGGTATCGGAGCCGATGGCCACGGCTTTGCCGGCTCCCCGCGATAAGGTCCCATTGAAAGCGTGGTCCAGTCGCATCCCAAGATCATCGCCCTTCTGAGGGAAAAACGGGAGGAGCGGTGCAGACTCAATCCACCGCAGATCAGGAAAGTCCGCCGAGGGGTCATAGAAGATATCCGCCTGTGAGTTCTCCACGCCTCGGGCGGCCTCCAGCGTATCCTTGACGAAAGCGATATAAAGCGTTGCCGCCTGAGTCGGCGAGAGCGGGGGGCAGAGCCTGGTCTTGACGCGGCCCGGAACAGGAGCTTTGACAAAGACCATGATCCTGTTCATCTGTAGAGCCTCGCGAGCGAGCGCGGTGGAACTCCCAGGTAAAAGAGGGCGGTGATGACGGTGTTGCGCAGCGCATTGAAGAGCCGCCCGTTTTTTTCGTACCTGCGCACCGATGTGGCCACCTTCCCAGGTAGAATCACGACCCGGCCCAGGGGTCTGAGCTTGGCGATCAGCAGGTACTCCTCCATCAGAGGAACCGGCGGGAAGCCTCCGACTCTGAGAAACGCTTCTCTATCGACGGTTATGGCCTGGTCGCCATGCGGAACTCCCGTTAGAGCGGTCCTAAGATTGGCGGCCCGTGCGATCATGCGGTAGAACGGCTCATCGTTATCGAAGCCGAGCGTAAACGCCGTGGCAACGGGCCTTTTGCCGAAAGACCAGGCCTGCGTCAATTGCTCCTTCCAATCGACGGGCAGCCTCGTGTCCGCATGCAGGAAGAGCAGCAGGTCGCCGGAGGCCGCTTGGCCTCCCTCTTGCATCTGCAAAGCACGCCCCACCTGGGGGGCCCGAATCACCTTGTCCGCGATGCCCTGGGAGACCTCGACGGTCCTGTCCGAGCTCCGCCCATCAGCCACAATGATCTCTATCCCATTTCGATCCGAGTTTCGACGGATTCGGGAGATCGCGGAGGCGATGGTTTCCTCTTCATTGCGGGTAGGAATGATGATCGATATTTTCATGGCGACCTGCCGGGATCTGTCCGGCCGGTGAAAGGATAGATTCCCGCCTCGCCAATAAACGGTATCGCCAGCATCCAAGGCAGGTTCCAGCTTCGGCCGTCCCGGAACTCGGATATCCCGATGCTCATCCCCTCGTGTCCCGCGGCAGGCTGGCTGCGATAGGTCCCGAACAGGCGGTCCCACCAGGGAAGGTTGAAGCCGAAGTTGCTGTTGGTCTCCCGGACGAGGATCGAGTGGTGTACCCGGTGCATGTCGGGCGTAACCACGAAAAGCCGAAGCGCCCGGTCGAGACTCTGCGGAATTTTGATGTTGCCGTGATTGAACATCGAGGTCCCGTTGAGGAGAATTTCAAAAATGAGCACGGCCAGCGGGGATGGCCCGAGAAACGCCACGACCGCCAGCTTGATGAGCATGGAAAGCACGATCTCGATAGGATGAAAACGCAGGCCCGTGGTGACGTCGAAATCCAGATCGACGTGGTGCACGCGATGAAGCCGCCAGAGAATCGGCACCGCGTGAAACATCACGTGCTGCAGATAGATGGCGATATCCAGCGCGATGACGCCCAAAATCAGGGCCGGTCCGTCCGGCAGAGGGAAATTATTAAGAACTCCCCAGCCCCGCGCTTGGCTTAACGCGGCCAGCCCGACCGCGGTGACGGGCAATAGCCAGTAGACCGCGAGCGTATTGAGCAAAACGATTCCGAGATTGCCGATCCAACGCGCCGCCTTCGGCGCGCCCAGCTTGCGGCGCGCGGCGACGGCCTCCCATAGAGCGACGAGGACGAAGATTCCGAAGAAGAACCCGATCCTTAGCATGTATTCCCGGTTCATGGTGGCTTCAAATTCAACGAAATTTTAGGGACGGCGTCACCTATCCCTCAGCAACAAGAGCTTCCTGCGCTCGGAGCGCAGCACGCGGGCAGGGGGGAATTTAGTCCGCCCCGCACAGCGACAGAGGAGGACGGCTGGTCGCTAGACTCCTGGCCGCCTCCCGCAACCGCCGCCAGGCCGGGCCTGGGAAGGCCCGGCACAGATGCGGCTGAGGAAGTCCCCATAGCATCTAGGGAGCCGTCGGACTCCGCGATCTGAAAATGCCCGGCGTAGGGCGAGGTCTTGAGCTTGGCGGCCGTGTCGGTGCAAACTTCTATGACCTCGCCGCGGGGAAACAGATGCCCTTCCTCGTCTATCACCGCCTTGTAGGGCCCCCAATAGATGGCCCGCTGGCCGATGAAGGAACAGCCGGACTTTTTCTCGAACTTAAATCCTCGCACCGTGATCGAGTAAAACTTATGGCCCTCGACCTCCTTCCAGAAGGTTTTCTTGAGGAGGGAAATCCCGTAGAACCCCGCCCGCTCAAGCCCCGATATAAACTCCTGCTCCGACAAGGCTCCAGAGATGCATTCGCCCCACAGATCTTTATGCGCCTGTAGACCCAGCGGAACAGGCTGGTCCGACACGATGTCGGCCACAACCAGCCTGCCGTTGTCCTTGAGGATTCTCCAAATCTCGGAGAAGACCTTGCTCTTGTCCGGGGACAGGTTGATGACGCAGTTGGATGTTACGAGATCCACGCTTTTGTCATCGGTCGGAATCGTCTCCAGATATCCCTTGCGAAACTCCACCACGTCATAGCCCAGGTTTCGGGCCACGGCCGGCTTCGATTCATTGGCCACTCGCAGCATGGGGGCCGTCATGTCCACGCCGATCACCTTGCCCTGCGGCCCGACCTTCTTGGCCGCGATGAAGCAGTCGATGCCGGCCCCGGAGCCCAGGTCCAGCGTCGTTTCACCGGGCCGGACGTCGGCCTGAGAGATGGGCGAGCCGCAGCCGTAGAAGCGGTCGATCACTTCCTGCGGGATATGCCCCACTTCGCTCTCATCGTATTTGACCGGGCAGCAGAGCTCCTTCTGGGGCTCGATAGCCGCCTTGCCGTAGAAGTTCTGAATGATCCGGTAGGGCTTCTCCACGTCGAAGGAGAGGACGCAGTTGGTGTGGAGGAGGCGGACGGGGCTCTCTCCATGCTCCGCCAACCAGTCCCGGGCGTCCTCGCTACAGGCGATGGAGTCCTCGCCCATAGCATGATAGACGAGAGGAGGATTGAACCCGGATTTCAAGTTGAGCGCGGCCTTCTTTTTTAAGGCCAGTTCCGCCATGGCGTCTTGAATCAATTCCACATAGAGCTCGTGGTAGGGGTCGGCGGCGGAGAGGTTTCCTTCCTTCCCATTCTGGCTAAAGAAGTAGCTGTGCTCCATGTCGCCGCCTCCGGTGAGATACCGGAAGGGATTGCCGGCCAGGGAGGCTTTCTTGGCGACCGTAGCTTCCCGGAAGGCCTGGGCCACCGGGCTCTCCAGCCACAAGGAGCGCAGGGGCTGATGGCGGGCATCGCCCAGGCTCAATGTCGGAATCCCGGCCAAGGCCGCGGAGGGATAGACCTGCCCGTCCATGTAAAGGCAGAGGCTCTCCCAGCAGAGATTGCCCAGGTCGTACTTGACGCCCGGCCGGCCGTTGACGCGTTGGAGAATGGAGCCGAAGTTGTCGAAGAGAATGCCGAGTTGATCGGCGGACTCCTTCACCTTGCGGGAGAGGGCCAGAAGCTCGGCCGCGTTGGGAAAACCGCCTTCTCCACCCGTCTCCAGGATTCGGCCGCGCTTGTGGAGCCACATGAGATGCACGGATTTTGCGCCCAGCTTATGGGCCAGGGCCGGTAGATTTTCCAGGTCTTTGAGATTGGCGCGGGTCACGGCCGCGGTCAGAGAGGTCTCAAAACCCAGGACGCTTAAGGTTTTCAGGCCTTCCGAGGCCTTCTCGAACACGCCCCTGCCGCGGATGGGATCGTTGATCTCGGGCTTGGTGCCATCCAAGCTCACCTGGAACTTGAGCTTTTCGCGGTCGAGGGTCTTGAACGACTCAAGCCTGTCGCCTTGGAACAAAGTGGCGTTGGTCAGGATGATGAGCTCCGCTTTTTTCTTATCGGTGATATGCCGGATCAACTCGAAGATGTCCGGCCGCACGAACGGTTCGCCGCCCGTGAAATAAAAGCGCCGGACGCCCAACTCGTGGGCCTGGTCGATCATCTTCATGTAAAAGCCGGTGTCGGCTCCCTTGGCCCCTTGCGGGGTGGAGGAGACCAGGCAGTGGGTGCAGGCAAGGTTGCAGGTTTGAAGCAGGTGAATCCAGAACTCTTTGAGGGACTCGGGCGTTAAGTGTCGCGAGCGCCCGGCATAGGAGGGATGGTTGTCGGGCTCCAGGGCGACGATTCCCTTCCTTAGGGCTTCCCGAACGAAGACATGAACGTCCCGCCAGCTCTTGCCCCAGTCCAAACCGTAGAGGCCGGCGTAGAGCCGACGGACTTCTCCGAGCGTTCTCTTGCCGTCCAGCCAGCCCAAGATCCTCGATCCTCTCTCGTCCGTGGAGATCCAGTTCGGCGATTCGGCGTCCACGAAGAAGCGGATTCCATCCCGCTCAAAGGAATGCAGGGCGGCTTTATAAAGGATAGCTGCGTCTTTTAATTCTGATTCGACGGGTTGCGTTTCCATTTTCGATCTCCTTTAGAACACCTGGCGCATTATATTGCGCCAAGTGCCTGCCAGAAGGAAGTACACCTCACTGGCAGGCATCCATTTGAGCATCCAATAAGTCGTGGCGCTGATGATTCCGGCAGCCGGTAGAGTGATCACCCACGCCGCGAGTATCTCGCCGGCTACTTTCCAGTTGACGGCCCCAGCCCCGGACTTCAGTCCCATCCCAAGGATGGCCGAGCTGGATACGTGGGTCGTAGAAACCGGAAATCCATGCACGGCCGTTCCAATGGTTAACGCCGCGGTGGCGAGATTCGCCGCGAAGCCTTCCAAGTGGTCCAGCTGCGTCACCTTGTGGGCCAAGGTCTCGGTGACCCGAAGTCCCATCACGATCCCTCCTAAAGTATTGGCCGCCGCCAAAGCCAGGAAGAACCAGCGCGGAGCAACATGGACGTTGGGGTCCGCCAGAAAATAGAAGGCCAGCCCCAGCGCGGCGATCTTCGGGGTGTCGTTCAATCCCCGGGCAAAGCCGCTCGACATGGCGCTCATCCAGTGCGCCCAGTGGCAGTTCAGACAGTACTTCTTCCGGCAAAGCCAGAACAACCCTTTGAATACCGCATAGGCCAGGCCGAAAGCCAACACCGGAGAGAGAAGGAGCGGCAAGAGGACCTTCTTCGTCACGCTGGACCAGAATATGCTGTCAAAACCGAAAGCGTAGACAGCGGTGAGGATCACGCTGCCCACGATGGCATGGGTCGTGGACACCGGCAGCCCCAAGCGCGTAGCCAAAAGGACCCAGCCTACGGCCCCCGCCAGGACCGACATGGCGAAGAGCTGATGGATCTGGGCCTGGGGCATCAGCATTCCCTTGGTGAACAACAGCGTCATCTTGACGGCCCAGGCCGAGGCCATGATCGCGCCGGCGGCGACCGCCAGCGAAGTCAAGACGACGGCCCGCTTATAGTCCGATTCGCCGCTGCCGATCAGCGTGGCGATGGATTTTGAGATGTCGTTGGCCCCGTTGGCGAATGCCAGGAGCACGGCTCCAAACAAACCGGCAGCGGTTATCATGTCCATTAAAGCCCTCCTTTCTCGCAGGCATAAGTATGCTGGGGACGAAAAAGGTTACAGAATAAAACGCGGTCTTGCGCCGCAGGGCAACCGGATTCCGGCAAGATGGCATCTGAACCCGCATGACCATTGGTAGGCAAAATTGGTAAAATGTTACAGCTAAATTTAAAAATCATGGCGAACAAGACCCTTGAGGAAGAGGTCCGCAAGCTCCGCCAACGCGAGAACGGCGCGATGGAGGCGTTGGTCAACACCTACACACAACCGCTCATGGCGGGCGCTTTCGCCATGGGATTTCCCGAGGTCGATGCGGAAGAGTTGGTCCAGGAGACTTTTGTCGCCTTCCTAAGCGCCATCGACCGTTTCGAGGGGCGGTCCCAGCTCAAGACCTATCTGTTCGGGATTCTCTACAACAAGGCCGCGGACATGCGTAAGAAACAGCACCGCGAAGACAGCCTGGATGAAATCCAGGAGGACTACGAGAAGCGCTGCGACGATAAGGGCATGTGGT
>MGUO01000005.1:12092-14801 GCA_001800015.1 Elusimicrobia bacterium RIFCSPHIGHO2_02_FULL_57_9 | reverse complement strand
ATACAGGGTTTTTGGTATTGCGTTTGCACCACGCCCCAGTGCACCAGCCAACTGCCCCCTACCCGTTATACCTTGCTGCGTTTTTTTCAAAATGGCGTTTGCCCCGTACCTAAGCCCGCCTGCGATATGGCAGGCAGTTACGAAGCGGTGATCTACCAGAATTTGTCCCAGGACGGAGCTGCTCCCTATTTTACGCGCAGCGCCTCGGGCGTTGATCTGCGCTTTGTCGTAGGCGCCGCCGACCCGAGTTTGACGATCAAGGCGGCAATCGCCATGAACAAGTCCTACACCCATAGTCCAGCGCCGAGCGATTGATGAAAAACAAAAAGCGCGGCTTGGTCTTGATGCAGGCCCTTGTGATCGCCCTCATCGTAGCCGCTCTTGCGGCGGGAATCACCCGCATGGTCATGACGACCTACCGGTTGAACATCAGAGTGGCCGAGGGCTTGGAAGGGCGTAAGTTAGATGAGGAGGCTTTTGCCCTGGTTACGGGGGTTTGGAATCAAGCGGGGCAGGTCTGCGCGGGGGACCCCGCCAGCCTGGCCGCCCTGGCCGCCATGAACTATGCGTGCACTGGCACAGGGAGTTGTGGCTGCGAGTGCGGGGATATCGTTACGCTTGCGGCGGCTGTTAAGACGGCAAATTGCGCTGCCGGATGCAAGGTATGCGTCTGCAGCGAGGCGCAGGTGCAGGTCAAGAAAAAAAAATTGGGGAACCAATTAAAAAAGGTAGGCAATTGCCCCTGCTCATGCCCCTAGCGGCGCGGCGTAATGCGCCCGCGGTTTAGGGTGTAAATCAAAAACCCCGCGCAGGCCCAGGCTATTTCCCGGGTGTGCCGGATAAGCCCGAAGGCCAGGCCCGCGCCGGCTCCCAAGCCCAGGCCGTGGAATATCGCCATTTTGCCCGCCTCCTGGGTTCCCGCCTTGGCCGGCACCATGAATAAAAGAGAGTCGATGATGTTGGAAAGAGCCTCGATGAGCAAGGCCGTCAGGGGCGAAACGGGCATGCCCATGAAATAACAGATGATAAAGGCTTCGACGGCCCCTCCAGCGTAGCCGGCGCAAAACAACAAGGCGGAGGCGGCAAAACGCCCGGGATGCCGGCGCAGGTAAAGGCGCATTTGGCCGCGCAGGGCCCCGAGAGCTGCGCCCGATTTCCAGAGCAAATCCCCGCGCTTGCCGTGGGAGGTCAGCAGGTAGAGGGCGGCGGCCACGGCGATGATGATAAGCGCGGCCGCTGCCGCCGCCAACAGGCTGTGTGTCCAAGGCAGAAAATTAAGGCCGCAATAGGCCAATACCGCCGCTCCCAGCAGGATAAACAGGGCCTGGCCCAGGGCCTGGGAAAATTTGGCGATGACCACGCTTGAGTTTTTTACCTCGCTGGATTTAATGTCTCCCAGCATGCCCGGCCGGATAAGCTCGCCCGCGATGCTGGCGCTGGGGGTTAAATAGTTCACGCCATCCCCCGCGATCCGGCCTTTAAGCAGCAGCCGCAAAGGGATGTCGCGCGCGTCCTGCGCGCTGAAGGCGAATCTCCAGCCCAAGGCGTTGAGCATATGGTCGAAAATCTGCATGACCAGGATGATAAGAAGGCCCCAGCCTACGGAGGAAATTTGCGCCCAAACTGTTCCGGGATCGAAGCGCCAGATGAGAAAGGCCATGGTGGAAAATCCCGCCGCCAGAATCAGGCGCTCGATAATTATTCGGTTGCGCGAAGTGGACATCGCGTTAAAATTCTAGCAAAATGCCTTGAGCATGAGGATTGTCTTGATCGCCTTCTTGTTTCTTTCTGCGGCTCACGCCGGTCCCTGGCGCGATTCTCTGACCCCGCATTTTATCGTTTCCCATCAAATGACCTGGCTGCCGCCGGGCTTTGCCATGTTCCTGGAGAAGCTGCACAGCCGCCTGCGCCTGGATTTGGCCATGTTTGCTCCCGATATGGCGCGCGAGCGCGTAAAACTGGTCATTTATGAGGATCAAAAATCCTATTTGAAGGGGGAATACCGGCCGCCCGCCTGGTCCAACTGCGTTTCGATTTATGAGAAAAGGACCGTCGTGCTTTACGATCAGCCGGAAAAGAAGCTCATGGAAGTCATAGGCCATGAGACCGCCCATCTGCTTTTCGAGAGCTATTGGCGCCAGGGCGGCAAGAGCGCGCCGGCCTGGCTTGACGAGGGGCTGGCCATGGTGGAAGAGGCTTCAGATGCCCAGCGCCTGGAAAAATCGGACTGGCATCAAATGATGCTTGAGTGGCAGGATAGGGTCATGCCCGTCGGCGAGTTTCTCAAAAAAAATCCAGCGGAAAACATGGTCCATGTCAGTTCCGATGCCGTCGGGGTTTGGTATATCCAGGCTTATTCCTTGGTCAGCTTCCTGCTGCGCGGCCATTCGCGCCTGCAATTCAAGAATTTCTGTTCTCAACTGCGGGACGGGAAGGATTTTAAGGAAAGCTTGTGGCTGGCTTACCGCTTCCGGTCTCTGGCCGATTTTGAAAGGCAATGGCGCCTGTGGCTTAAAACCTCGCGGCCAAAGCCTCTTTCAAATAGCGCCCGGTATGGGAAGCGGGGGCTTGCGCCACGTCTTGAGGACGCCCCGCCGCGACCAGCCCCCCGCCCCGCTCGCCGCCTTCGGGGCCAAGATCGATGATCCAATCCGAGGTGCGGATCACTTCCATATTATGCTCGATGACCAGCGCGGTATTGCCGTTGGA
>MGUO01000005.1:0-12051 GCA_001800015.1 Elusimicrobia bacterium RIFCSPHIGHO2_02_FULL_57_9 | reverse complement strand
GCCCGAAAGAGTGGTGGCGCTTTGCCCGAGCGCGACATAGCCCAAGCCCACCTCGTCGAGCGTTTTGAGAACGCGCAGGATGGCCGGGTGGGCCTCGAAAAATTTACGGGCCTCTTCCACGCTTAGGGCGAGAATCTCGGCGATGTTCTTCCCTTTATACCGGACCGATAAGGTTTCATCATTGAACCGGGCCCCATGGCACTCGTCGCATTGCACGTACACATCGGACAAAAATTGCATGGAGATGCGCAGGGTGCCGTCCCCCGAGCAGTTCTCGCAGCGCCCGCCTTTGACGTTGAAGGAAAAGCGCCCCGGCTTGTAGCCCTTGGCCTTGGCTTGGGGCAGCAGAGCGAATAGCTCGCGCATAGGCCCCCAGAGTCCCGTATAAGTCGCGGGATTGGAGCGCGGGGTGCGTCCGATGGGAGATTGGTCGACGATAATCACCTTGTCTAAATACTCGATGCCGCGGATTTCCTTATGAATTCCGGGCGCATCCTTGGAGCGGTTAAGCTCGCGGGCCAAGGCCTTGTAAATAACCTCGTGAACCAAGGTTGATTTGCCGGAGCCCGAGACCCCGGTGACGCACACGAATTGGCCGAGCGGGATTTCCACGCTGATATTTTTCAGATTAAATTGGCCCGCGCCGATAACTTTGAGGAAATTCCGCTCGGGCCGCCGTTTGCGCGGCGGCAAAGCCGGGCCTTCTCCTCTGAGGCACGCCCCCGTCAATGATTTTGAAGAAGCCAATATTTTTTCCACAGGCCCCTGGGCGACGATATGGCCCCCATGGATTCCGGCGCCCGGCCCTAGATCGATGACCCAATCGGCGCCGCGTATGGTTTCCTCGTCGTGCTCGACGACAACTAGGGTGTTGCCGATATCCCTAAGGCGCCGCAAAGTGGCAAGCAGGCGCGTGTTGTCGCGAGGGTGCAGTCCTATGGACGGCTCGTCCAGCACGTAAAGCACTCCAGTGAGCCCCGAGCCGATCTGGGTGGCCAGGTGAATGCGCTGGGCCTCGCCGCCGGCCAGGGTCTGCGAGCTGCGCTCCAGGGTGAGATACTCCAAGCCGACATTGTTTAAAAATTCAAGCCGTGAGACGATTTCTTTCAGGATTTGCCGCGCGATTAAGCGGTCGGTCTCGCCCAGCGTTAAGCCTTTGAAAAACTCGTAGGCCTTGCCCACCGAGAGCCCGGTCAATTCGTTGATATTGCGATTGTCCACCTTGACCGACAAGGCCTCGGGCTTAAGCCTGGCTCCCGAGCAGGAAGGGCAAAGTTTGCGGCGCATGAAGCGCTCGGCGATGGCTTCCCTGACGAACTCGGACTCGGTTTCTCTTGAGCGCCTTTCCAGGTTGCGCGCCACGCCCTCGAACTGCTGGATGTTCTTGGCCCAGGAGGGCTTATAGCTGCCGCCGCCGTAAAGCAGTATTTCCTTTTGCTTGGCCGGGATGGCTTTCCAAGGAATGGAGGTGTCGATGCCGTGCTGGCGGCAGACCTGCTCAAGTATCTCGCCGTAGTAGCCGGACCATGATTTTTTCCAGCGATTGGTCCTGGTGGTGACCGGATCGGACCAGGCGACCAAGGCGCCTTGTTCGATGGAGCGGGAAGGATCCGGCACGATCAAGCCGGGATCGACTTCTGTTTTAAAACCGATGCCGTCGCAGGCGGGGCAAGCCCCGTAAGGCGAGTTGAAGGAAAAAAGCCGGGGCTCAAGGTCCGGAAGGCTGAGGCCGCAATCAGGACAAGCGTGATGCTCGCTCATCAAGCCGCCGTCCTGAGGCGCTGCCGCAGGCTCGATGCGGACCAGGCCCTTTGATTCCTTCAGGGCGATTTCAACCGAGTCGGCCAGGCGCTGCTTTTCATCCACCGTGGCCTTAAGGCGATCGACGAAAAGTTCGATGGTGTGTTTTTTATAGCGGACCAGGGCCGGAATTTTATCCAGCTCGGCGGTTTTTCCATCGACGCGCACGGTCAAAAATCCGCAACGCTTAAGCCTCTTAAACAGCTCTTCATAAGTCCCCGGCCTGCCCACGACAAGCGGGGAAAATATCGCGATCGATCGGCCGGCGTATTGGCGCAGCGCCTCATTGACGATGGATTGGGCCGACTGCCGGCGCACGCGCTTGCCGCATCGAGGGCAGTGGGGGATGCCGATGCGGGCGTAGAGCAGCCGGAAATAATCGTAGATTTCGGTGACCGTGGCCACCGTTGAGCGCGGGTTGCGGGAAGGATTGCGCTGTTCGATGGAAATGGCGGGCGATAAGCCCTCGATTGAGTCCACCTCCGGCTTGTCCATGAGCTCGAGGAATTGCCGGGCATAGGCCGACAGGCTTTCCACGTAGCGGCGCTGGCCCTCGGCGTAAAGGGTGTCGAAGGCCAGGCTTGATTTGCCCGAGCCGGAAAGCCCCGTGACCACCGTCATCTTGCCGCGCGGGATTTCGCAGCTTATGTTTTTAAGGTTGTGCTGCCGGGCTCCTCTGACGACGATTTTATCCATGCGGGATGCCTTGCCGTGGCGGGTCAATAGCGCAGCTCAAATTATACAAACTCTGAAAGCAGGTTTCAGAACTGCGCGGCCATATAGGTCTTCCGGCCCACGGTTCTATAGGCCCAAAGCTCCTTCCGTAAGGCGGCCATGGCCGTTAAACTGATTTCATGAATAAAAATTATGCGCGCAGGCTCAGCCTCGGGCTGTTAATGGTCCTGATGATTTCAGCTCCGGCGGCTGTTTGGGCGCAGGAGTTGGGAACGGAATTCAGCAGATTGAAAGATTCGGTTCAGAAACAGGTCGCATCCATCGGGCTTGAGCGCAGCCGATGCCGAATCATCTCCGATCCCGCATCCGCCAAGGCGCGGGCCGTGGCCCATTATGAGAACAAGAAAAGTGAGCTTGCGGCCGCGAAGCGGCAGCTTGCAAAATTAGTGCTGGTGTGGAATTCACTGCCTTTGGGTTTTTTATTAACTGAAAGCCTAAAGGCCCAGAAAAAGGTCGTTGCTCAAAAACAAACCGAACTGGCCGCAGCGCTTGGCGAGGCTGTCGAACTCCAGGGCCTGATTGCGGACGGGCAGGGCGGAGTCAAGAGCAATTTGAAAATCGGCGTTGATCTGATCGAGTCATGCACGCAGCTATTCTATTAACCCTGATGCATTACGGCGTTATTCCCGTCCTTCAGAACGGGGATATAACGATGGTGAAGGAATTCCGCATGGCTTACGGAGACACCAGCCGACAGGATTCCATAGCCAATTCTCCAGGGCGCGCCATGAGCGGTCCTTTCGGGATGAACGCCGCCAATTATTATCAGAACGCAGACGGCTCTTGGAATCTCTTTAATTTCAAGCTCCCTGCGGAATCGCTCAGGGATAAGAACGCCGCAGAAGAGCGCCAGGATTTCAGGGATTACCTGGACAAACCCAAAGTGAAGGCCATTTTAGAAGATCCTCATGCCAAAACAGATTTCGGCCGGCCCGGAGATTTTATTTACAGACGCATGGGCCTCCCCTCTCATGAATTGCCCGCGCCGTTTAACCGTCTTTCCAAAGAGGCCCTGGCTCCACTACAGCATATTCTACAGTATAACGAAGACGGGTCCATGAAAATCTACATCAAACAGCCCTTGGACCAGGACGGCCAGGCTCAGCAAGTCTTCTCGCGCATTGTTGATGAGCTGGAGCGCGCCCGGTAAGCTAAACCGCCAAGGATTTCAGCGCATCCCGCTTTCGCATTAAGGTGGGACGGCGAGCGGACTTAAGGGGGCGGGGATAGTCCAAATTGTAATGCAGCCCCCTGCTTTCCTTGCGCGCCATGGCCGAAAGTATCACGATGGTGGCCACCTCGGCGATATTGCGTAGCTCGATTAAATCCGGCGTCAAAATAAAATCCCAATAATACTGCTCGATCTCGGCGTTAAGCAGGCGCATGCGCCGCAGGGCCCGCTCCAGGCGCTTATCCGAGCGCACGATGCCCACGTAATTCCACATGAGCCGCCGTATTTCATCCCAGTTTTGAGTGATGACCACGGCTTCGTCCAGCGCCACGGCCTTGCCCGGGTTCCAGGCCGCTGGACTATGGCGCGGCAGGCGAAACTTTCCGTCATCCTTGAAATGCCGCCAGACGCGGTGGGCGAATACGCAGCCCTCGAGCAAGGAATTCGACGCCAAGCGGTTGGCCCCATGCAGCCCGGTATGCGAGACCTCGCCCACTGCGAAAAGACCGGGGATATCGGTTTGGCCGAATTCATCCACCCGCGCGCCTCCGCAGAAAAAATGCGCGGCCGGCACCACGGGGATGGGCTCGGCCGCCATATCAATGCCCAGGCCCGAGAGTTTCCTGTAAATATTCGGAAAGCGCGACTTTAAGTATTGCGCTGATTTGTGGGTCATGTCCAGATACACGCATTCATCGCCCGATTTTTTAAGCTCAGCGTCGATGGCGCGCGCCACGATGTCGCGCGGGGCCAGCTCGGAGCGCGGATTATAATCCTTCATGAAGGCCCGGCCGCTTTTAAGCCGCAGCCGCCCGCCTTCCCCGCGCAAGGCCTCGGAAAGCAGGAAGGACTTGGCCTTGGGGTGAAAAAGACAGGTCGGGTGAAATTGGACGAATTCCATGTTGGCCAGCGTCGCTCCGGCGCGATAGGCCATGGCCATGCCGTCGCCGGTGGCGATATCGGGATTGGAGGTGTAGATATAGACCTTGCCGGCTCCTCCGGTGGCCAAGATGACGGCCGAAGCGCCGAAAGCCTTGATCAGCCCGCTGCGGCGGTCCATGGCATAGGCGCCTCGCGCCCGGCCCTCCTCATCCAAAATCAAGTTGACGGCGCTGTGATTCTCGACTATCCGGATGCGGGGATTGCGGCGGCAGCTTTCAACCAAAGCCCGTTCGATCTCGCGTCCGGTGATATCCCCGGCATGAAGTATGCGCCTTTGAGAATGCCCGGCTTCAAGGCCCAAGTCGAGGGCCTCGTTGCCGCGGCTTTTCAGACTGAAGTTCACTCCCAGCTCGCGCAGCTCCTTGACCCTCTGCGGCCCTTCCTCAACGGCAAGCCGCACGATTCTTTCATCGCAGAGACCGGCTCCGGCGTTGAGGGTATCCTCGATATGGCTTTCAAAATTATCGCAGGGACCGGTCACCGCGGCGATGCCGCCTTGGGCGTAATTGGTGTTGGATTCAACGGCCTCTTTTTTCGTGACGATGGTCACAGTTCCCAGGGAGGAAAGCTTGTGGGCGGAAAGCAAGCCGGCGATACCGCTGCCTAAAACGAGGAAGTCGCAATGAGAGGCCATAGAACCCGCTTGCCTTGACCGGTTGGGAATGATAAAGTTTAGCAAATAACAGCGCTTTAACATGATTCGCAGCTTTGGTCCCCAGCGTCCCCGCATCCATAAATCCGCGTTTATCCACGACTCGGCTGAAATCATCGGCCGGGTTTCCATCGGCAAAAATGTTTCAGTCTGGCCTCTGGCCGTGTTGCGCGGGGATGTCGATAGGATTAGGGTGGGCGAGCGCTCCAACATTCAAGACGGGGTGATCGTGCATTGCCGTGAAGGCTTGCCCGCTGTTATCGGCCGGGGTGTGACCGTGGGGCATGGCGCCGTTGTCCATGGCGCCCGCATCGCAGATCAATGCCTGGTGGGCATGGGCGCCATCGTCATGGAGGCCTCTATCGGCCGGCAATGCCTTATCGCGGCGGGAACCTTGGTGCCTAAAGGCTTTTGCGCTGCGGCTCGCAGCCTGATCATGGGAGTACCCGCGAAGATCATCCGGCCCCTTAAGCCGCAGGAGCTTCGCGTCCTAGCGCAGAGCGAGAAAAGCTACTTTCGGCTGGCGCAACGACATCGCGGCGGTTCTCGGGTTCTCTATTAATGACGGGATTTCTAATCGGACTGGTCCTGGGCAGCGCGCTTACGGCGGTTATGGCCGTTCGCTATTTTAACCGCCGCATCGCCAGGCTGGGCCGTTTTTTTTCCTTCGCGATCCATGAAATCAACACCCCCATCACCGCGGTGAATATGACGATTCTAAACTTCCTAGGGGGGATTTTTGGCACCGTGGCTGCGGCGCAGGTTCCCTGGATGGAAATGATCCGCGAGCAAACAGCCCGCTTAGGCGCCCTTGCCGGGGAAATGCGCGATTTGGTCCATATCGAATTTCAAAAAGGCCTGCCGATCGAGATTGAGAGCATGGCCGTCGCGGAAGCGGTGGAAAAGGCCGTCAAGGTGACCGCGCAGGGATTTATCAACGCCGGCGTCAAAGTGAATGTTTCGATGCCATCGCATCTTCCCGAGGTTAAGGCCGATCCGGATCGCTTTGCTCGAACCTTGATCAGCCTGTTGTTTTACGGCCGCAAATTCCGCCTTTCCGGGGACATTGACGTGGCGGCGAGGCTTCGTAATTCGAGGCAAATGGAGCTGCAGGTGAAATTCATGGGACAAAAGCTTTCCGCGCGCCAAGTCGCCCGCAGCCTGGAGCTGTTTTATCCCGCCGAGGCTGATGATAATCACGGCATGACCGCCTCGGGATTGGGCCTGGGCCTGTTGCGCAGGGTCTGCCGGGCGCAGGGAGGGGAGCTCGAATTTAAGGTGAAAGGCGACGGAGAGTCGCAGTTGAATCTGATATTGAATTGGGCGTAATATCCATGCAACAAGGAGTTGCTATAAACATACTATGCCAGCCAATATATTGATCGTTGAGGACGAACAGGCTTTGGCGGAAAATCTGCAGGCCTTGCTGGGTGCCAAGGGCTATCACGCCTCCTATGTTTCGGACGGCGCCGAGGCCGTGGCCAAGGCGCGCAAGGATAAGCCCGACCTGATATTTCTCGACGTCATGCTTCCCAAGCTGGGGGGCTTTGACGTCTGCAAGGTGCTCAAGGGCGATGCGCTTACCAAGAATATCAAGATCATCATGATCACCGCGCTGGGGCGCATGGGAGACGTGGAAACCGCCTTTGAAAGCGGCGCGGATGATTACATCATCAAACCCTTTGAAACCGAAAGGCTGCTGAAGAAACTTGACAAGGTCCTCTCCGCGCGTTGATCCTCTTTGCGTCTACCGGCGTCTGCTTAAAGCCTTCGGTCCCCAAGGTTGGTGGCCTGTTACGATGCGAAAAAACAAAGCGCCCGTCTATCGCCCCGGTTTTCGCGGCAGGCTTTCAGCGCGCCAGCGCGATGAGATATGCATGGGAGCAATCCTCACTCAAAACACCAATTGGGGCAACGTGGAAAGGTCTCTGGTGGAGCTGCATAGGGCCGGGTTATGGGATTGGGCGGCTATAGCGGCAACGCCCGCGCGCAAACTTGAGCGCTGGATTCGTTCTTCGGGTTATTTCAGGCAGAAAGCCAAGAAATTAAAAATATTCGCGCGCTACGCTCTGGGCCGAAGTCCGGCTCGATGGTTTTCCCGCGCCGACCTTTTAGCTCTTTGGGGGATAGGCCCTGAGACGGCCGATTCAATGCTTCTCTATGCAGGGGCCAAAAATGCCTTTGTCATAGACGCTTATACCCTGCGCATCGGCAAGCGCTTGGGCTGGTTCAACCATCAATCTTACGAGGGCGCTCAGAAATTTCTAACATCCTATTTGCCGGGCTCGACCAGGCTCTACGCCGAGTTTCATGCCGTCATCGTGGAATTGGCCAAAAGGCATTGCCGCGTCAAGCCGAGTTGCCCCGGCTGCCCTTTGTTGGAGCTATGCCCGCATGGACAGAAAATATTGTCTTAGCCTCCTTTTACTTTTTGCTTCGCCCTTCGCTCATGGCGGAAAGTTTTTTGCCGCGGCCGGCAAGGTCGACATAACCCCTGATTTAAAGAAGGAGACGGTTTGGCTGGCCGGCTACGGAGCCAAGGGGCGCAAGCCTCAGGGCATTCATGACCGGCTTTACGCCCGGGCGATGGTTGTTTCCGACGGTCAAAGGACGGTGGCCTTGGTCGGCCTGGACAGCATCGGAATTTTCCGGGAGGATGTGGAGCGGATGCGCCGCTTGCTCGGTTGGAACGGAGGAGAGCGCTATCTTTTTATCTCGGCGACGCATCTTCATTCCGGCCCCGACACCCTGGGCCTTTGGGGGCGCTTTCCAGGGGTTTCCGGGGTGGACAAACGCTATCATCGCCGCATGATTGAATCAATAGCCGGGCTCATCCGCGATCTATCCTCCCGCTTGGAGGAGGCCGAGATCGCTGCTGCCGGCACGATTCTTGATCCGCGCGGACTATGCAAGGATTCGCGAGATCCCGTGGTGATAGATCCGGAACTTAACGCAGTTCAGATAAGGCCCAAAGGCCGCGGCGATGCGCCCATCGCGACTTTGGTGCGCTGGTCCTGCCATCCGGAGGTGTTGATGAGAGATAATTTCCATATCACTGCGGATTACCCAGGCGAGCTCTGCGCGCATATCGAGGGGAAAAATGGAGGCGCTTGTATTTTTCAGTCCGGCGTGGTGGGGGGGCTCCTGACCCCGGACAGCGATAAAACCAAGCAATCCTCGGAGAGGCAATTTTCAGAATCACGGCGCATCGGCCGGAAAGTGGCTGATGCGGCGCTTAAGATTTTACAAGGAGCCTCATTCCGGGCATCGGGAGACCTGATGTTTGAATCAAAAATTCTGCGTATTCCAGTGGAAAATTCCCGCTATCTCTTATTTCTGCCCAGCCTCACTTTCGGCCATCGTCTGATGGACCGGGAAGGCCGGTCTTTGAGCCGTTTGGCCCCCTATTATCTGGCTTTACGTCATTTGGTGTTTTTTCCTTTACCTGAGAGGTTGAGCCCTTGGATTGAAACCGAAATTTCCCGCGTTCGCATAGGTCCCGTCGAATGGTTGGGGATTCCCGGGGAATTATTTCCGGAGCTGGCACTCGGGGGGTATGATGGGCGTTTCCGCTTCGGCCATCCCCTGATAGGGCCATCCAACCCCAACCCGCCTGAGCTGGCGCAGGCTCCTCGGGGCCCTTATCTAAGGCAGAAATTAAAGGGAAAGCATGGAATTTTAGTGGGATTAGCCAATGATGAACTTGGCTATATCATCCCCGAATACGATTTCCAAGCGACCCGCGGCCGCATCATGGAGCCGCGTCCGTCCGGCACCCATTATGAGGAAACCAATTCCATCGGGCCTTCGGCCACCCGGATGCTGATGCAGGCTTACGGAGAGATGCTCGATTAATACATGGGGATATTACCAATCCAACTTTTAGAACTGGCCCGGGAAAAGCTGGAGTTGGGGCGGCCTCGAGAGGCCCTCAAGCTCCTGCGCTCTCCGGTCCCCGAGATTTTCTCAGCGGAGAAGAAATTTCTGATCGCGGAAGGCCTAAGGTCCCAAGGCTATTTTGTCCGCTGCGAGCCTTGTTACCGCCAAGTTTTATCCTTGGTTAATCCCCGTCAGGACGCGAGTTTATGGCTGGAAGCGTGCCTGGGGCTCATCAGCGTCAAGCGCAGTTTGGGGGAGATTAAAGCCGCTCGCAAACTGGTGAAAAGAGCCGGACCTTTTGCGCGGCGGCCTGAAGATAAGCGGCGCCTGGAGCTGGAAGATGCGCTCATCGACCGCGCTGCGGGGCTGCATCAACGCAGCCTGGGGAGGCTTAATCGTTTCTTGCGCCTATTCCAGAGCGAAAAGGATTGGGCGGGAGTCGGATTTATTCTATGGGCCATCGGGGGAGCGCGCCGGTTTCAAGGCAATTTGAAGAGTTCCGAACTGGCTTTTCTGGAATCGTTAGCGGCGTTTAAGCGCGCCAGAGATGCTTCCGGCAAGGCTTATGCCCTTTTTGGGCTCGGCGGCATCACGCGCATCCGGGGGAAGCTCAAGCAATCCAAGGCCTATTATGAGGAAGCATGGCGGCTGCTTGATCGCACCCAAGATATTTTCGGTCAAGCCTACGCCCAATGCGGCTTGGCCAACGCCCTGCGCCAGCTTGGGGAATGCGCAAACGCCGAGCGCCATTATCTGCGCTCCCGCCGCCTTTACAGTCAACTGGGCGACGCCGTGGATCTGGCATACGTGGATTGGGGCTTGGGCAAGTTGGCTTTACAAAAAGGAAATTTCACGGTTGCCGAATCCCGTTTATGGAAGGCTCTGCTCGCGTTTAGGAAAGGCGGCGAAACCCGAGGCATCGTTCTTTCCGAGGCAGCCTTGGCGAGCCTGTTTCATGCGTGCGGACGCACGGCCTGGGCCGAATCACTGTTTGAAAAAAACTGGCGCCGCGCCCGCAAGGCCGGGCTGCATGCTCATCTAGAAATTTACACCTAAACTGCAATGGAGTCTTGGATTATACGGTGATAAAATATTTTCTAGTCTCGAGGTATTTAGCCGTCGCGTAGCACCCTACATAGACTACCGAAAATGCGAGAACCGCTGCCGAGAATCCGGCGTTGTCGGGAATAAGCTTTCTCATATCATCTTCAATGTAATAATGAAGAATGTACACTATCAGAGCGTTTCTTCCAAGCGTGGTTAGATGAGGCAGGGGTCTTTTCCAAACATCGGTCAGATAATAAAAAACTACAAAAAGCAAAAATGAAAGGCCTAAGTAGACTAATGCGCAAGCCGCGACAACTCCTGGTACGAGCCAATAAACAATCAACCCGCAGATCAATATTGCAGTTCCGGAAACACTGGATTTAGACGTAAAATTTCTCCGGCTATCTTTTATCCAATCGGCCGCTAATGAGCCCATCAGAATTAAAAGCGGCCAAGTGGCGGATTCAATTTCAAGCGGCGCCCCGTGAAACCGGATATTCCCGATGAATAGAAGCAAGGCCGCATAAATCAATGGCCAAACTGCCCTGTAGAAAATATTTTCGGCTCCTATAACCGGAAGGGCGATAATCCCTCCGAAGCCAATTTGAGTCAGCGCATCCCAGAAAATCCTCCTGGCATTAAAGTGATAAACAAAAACCCCGATGAGCATAAGCAGTAGGCATCTTTTAAACATCAGGGCTAAGGCAGATGCCGTCCCGGATTCGGTTTGATTTCGAAGAAACGCCAATCTGAATCCCACCCCGACAATGAAAAAGAAAAAAGGCGCTACCGAATCCGCAAAACTCAAGCTCTCAAAACGGGCATGTCGAAATGTTTCGGGCATGACAGCGAAGCGTCCCAATACGTTGACAAGAACCATGGACAGGATGGCAAAGCCCCTGAATTGATCGATAGATTCGTAACGTTGCGATCTCATGCTAATTTTAAATTTTAAAATCAGCGCCCAGGTAAAGCGCGCGGGCCTTCGGGTCTTCCAGCAGTTCTTTTGAGCTGCCTTCCACCAGTATCCGGCCATCGTAGATGAGATAGGCGCGTTCGATAATGGGCAGGGTTTCGCGCACGTTGTGGTCGGTGATCAGAATGCCGATGCCTTGATTTTTAAGCTTGGTGATGAGAACCTTAAGCTCTCCCACGGTAATGGGGTCGATGCCGACAAACGGCTCATCCAATAGAATGAGTTGGGGATTGCTGATCATGGCCCGCGCCACTTCCAGACGTCTTTTTTCGCCGCCGGAAAGGGTCCAGGCCTTCTGGCGGCGCAGTTCCCACAGGCCGAATTCCTCCAGCAGTTCTTTTACCCGGCGCATTTGCTCAAGCCGGCTTTTGATGGTGCGCTCAAGCACGGCCCGCAGATTTTCCTCCACGGTCAGCCCTTTAAATACCGTGGGTTCTTGGGCGAGGTAGCCGAGGCCCTTTCTGGCTCGCGCATACATCGGCAGGGCGGTCAGGTCATTGCCGTCTACCAGAATCTGCCCTTGTTCCGGCCGCACAAAGCCGGCCAGGCTGTAGAAAGTCGTGGTTTTGCCGGCGCCATTTGGCCCCAAGAGGCCTACGATCTCGCCGGAAGAGATGCTTAAGGATACGCCGCGCACCACCTCGCGCTGGCCGTAAAACTTGTGAATGTTGCGGGCCATGAGCTTCATCGGCGTTTAAACCGGATCCAGCCGTGG
This sequence comes from Elusimicrobia bacterium RIFCSPHIGHO2_02_FULL_57_9, assembly GCA_001800015.1. Lineage (GTDB taxonomy): Bacteria > Elusimicrobiota > Elusimicrobia > UBA1565 > UBA9628 > O2-02-FULL-57-9. Next base: position 134 of record MGUO01000005.1, on the reverse strand, counting down.
GTTTTTCCGTCTGCGGCCATTTTCTTGCTCTTATCCCAGGCGGTGATTTTGTCGGCTTTCACCGCTCCGGTCCAGCTGCCCTCAAGCTTCTGAAGCACCGGAGCGGTGAAAGCCGACAAAATCACCGCCTGGGA
>MGUO01000004.1 GCA_001800015.1 Elusimicrobia bacterium RIFCSPHIGHO2_02_FULL_57_9 | reverse complement strand
GGGTGAAAGCCACGACGCTGGCATCTTGGAATACACCCTCTTTTTTTTCGGCCTTGCGCAGAGCGCCGTTATGCCACGACACGGCCAGCCTGCCTTGTTGCGACCAAGCCACGGCCATTCCCGCGTTGCGGAAAACGGTCGCCCCGGTACGACTCTCCTCGGGCTGCGGCCGAGCGGCGGCGGAAGAGAGCGCGGCATACAAAGCCCAGGAATTAAATACGGGCGCGAAATTTCCGCTGTCAACTGAAATGGGGCAGACGCAATCCGAACTCGCCCTATGCATCTCCTCGAACCAGGACGAAGCCACGGAAAGCGCGGGTCGCCCGCCGTCGAACAACACGGAGCCCGACGGGTAGAATATGGAAGTCCCCCGCGAGCCCATCTCGCCTGAAAACGAACCGTCAGGAAAGCAGAAATGCGCGATAAACTCCACTGACTTGCGCAGCGGCGCCGTATCCAACTCCCAGCCGAGCGCCAAGGCCGCGGCCAGATAATGATTCAGAAGGGTCTGGTAGCCGGGGTCCGCGCTGCCGTATTCGGGGAACCAGCCTTCTTGGCTGTCTTGCAGCGCGAACAACGTGGACAAAGACGAATCGGAAGGGATGCCAAGATATTTTCCAGCCAAAGCCGCGGCCAGCAATCCAGCGGCCAGATGGTTGGAGATGAGTCCGTGAGTCTCAGGCGTTTTCTTGAGGAACGCGATGGCGGGAGCAGCTATTTCAGCCAGCAGCTTTTCCTCGGTCCGACCGAACCATCCCGGCCTTCGGTAGTAGGCATAGAGCAGTGAAAAAAGGACCAGCGCTGTCACGGCGTAGGAATCTTCATAGGGATATGCTTCCTCGAAACTGCCGCTTGAGCGTTGCAGGTTTTTGCTGCCGGCCAAGATCGCGGAAACTATACTTGCCGCCTGTGCGTCGGATATCCCCAGCAGACCGTAAGAGTCGGCGAAACCGGCAAGGCCGGACTGCCAGGTGGCGTTGGGAAAATCCTTAGTCTTCCACGCCCAAAATTCCCTGTCGGCAATGCCGTAAGTACGGGAACCTGGATCGAGGTCTATGGAATGGAGCCAGCGTAGGGCGCCCATCCTGACGTGCGCGGCTACGTCCAAGTCAGAGCCCCGCATATTCCGTCGCCGCTTCCGAGACCGTCAGGAACCGGAACCCCCGCGACGCCGCCCATTTGAGCGAAGCCTCGTAGACTCGGCTCCATCCCAGAACGGCCGAACGCTCATGCCAATCCAGGGCCACACAACCGCCGCGGCGCTGTACCTCGGAAAGTATGGCGCAAAGCAGGCTCAAAGCCGAGTCCTCATCCAATTTCATGCTATCAAAAATCGCGCCATCCATGACGGCCATCGGCACTTCCGCCAGTTCGCCGCCCCCTGCCAGAGCGAGCGCAAATGGCCGGCTCATGCCGCAGCGGAAGCCAGCCGCATTGTTCCACCCCAGCGTGCTATCGGTCCTGATGCCGCAGGCGCGCAGGTTTCCAAACGCGCCATCGGCCAGTCTGAGCCAGTGCTGCCGTGCCGACAACACCGGAGCGCCGTGGAAGGCGCGCAGCGCCTCCAGTTGGTTCGCTATACTACGGGCGTCGCTGGAAGAATGATAGCTGCCGTGCAACCCAATCTCGCATCCGTATTCCTTGAACAGTTCCAGCAGCCAGGACGCCTCTTCGCCGTCCAGCCGGTACGCGGGATCGAGCAGCCAGGACACCGGCCCGCGCCAGCCGCGCAGGTAAGCCGTCGTGCCCGCGACGAATATCGTGGCGGCGGCCCGCGCGCCGCAAGCCGCCTCCGCTTCCAGCAGGTGGCGCAGGGATTCCATGTAAGCCTTACGCCCATGAAGTTTGGGCAAGCGCCGGCGCGCGACCATGCTCTTGGCTACCTCCTGCGCGGTTTGGCGCAGATAATCGACGTCGTGCGTCAGGCACAATGCGGGCCGGTACTCAATCCTGGGAAAGTCCGCGTCCATGCCGGCGCGGCTGAAGACCTCGTGGACGCGGTCTTCCAACTCAGGCACGTGTTTCGGCTTGCCGCAATACGCCGACGCATTGCCCAGGTCAGCGGCGAAGGCGGACAGCCACTCCGCCAGCTCATGCTCGTAGCGCTCGCAGAAGGCGGAGAACTCGGCGCTCCGGTCCCAGTCCGAAGGCAGACGGCGCAGGCTGCGGGCGCAAAGAAAAAATTGCCGCAACCCCGACCCGGTCACAGCGCCACCTTATATTGCTCGGACCACGACTGCAAAGACAACAGCATCCATATCTTGTGTGCGCGCCGCTCATCAAGGCTGAAAGGAAACGGGATATTCCGGTGCGAAGACAAAAGGCCCGCCAACTCTTTCTCCGGCATCATGGCGCGCGCGAAATTTCCAGCCAGGAGACGTTGACGCACATAGTCAAAAAGTTCACCTCTAAACCATAGCCGCAGCGGCGTGGGGAAGCCGCGTTTGGGGGCGTCGAGAAGCTGCCTCGGCAAGAAGGCGCCGGCCGCCTCCTTCAAAAGTGACTTGAGCTCGCCGTTTTTGACCAGTTCAGCGGCCGGCAGACCCGCCGCGAAAGCGCGTAATGCTTTGCTCCACAGCGGCACGCGCGTCTCCAGGCTCCAGGCCATCGATATCTTGTCCTCAACCACCAGCAGGCCCGGCAGATACACGGCCTCATAATAGCGGCGCAAAGCCTCCAGCGCCGAGCCGAAGCCGCGCGATTGAAAGTCCCGCGAAAATGAGGCCCGGCCGAAAATCCTGGGGGCGAACCTCAGCCCGCCGTTGGTCGCTGCCTCGGCCAGCTGGTCCAGCACCCAGGGGTATTCCTTGGGCTTGAGTCCCGCCAGGCAGCGCATACGCTGCAGCCATCCCGATTCTCCCGCCAGCAGCCAGACCGCCTTGAAGAGCGGATAGCCGCCGAAAAGCTCGTCGCCGCCGTGGCCGGCCAAGATCACTTTGAGCTGCTGGCTCGCAGTGGCGGCTACCATGTATTGCGCGAAAGCCCCCATGCCCATGCGCGGCTCATCCAAGGTATATATGACCTTGTCGAAATTATCCTGGAAATCACGCGGCCGGATGGGAATCTCGTTGAGCTGCAGCCCACAGTGCTGGGCCGCCAATCGAGCCAGCGGACGCTCATCATAATAGCCGTCGTCGGTCTCAAAATAACCCGTGAAAGCCAGCGGGCCGCAACCGTGTCGCGCGGCCAGGGCCGCGACGAGAGAACTGTCAACCCCGCCGGAAAGATAGACGCCCACGGACACATCGCTCTGCAAATGGGCCGCCACGGCCTTCTCCAGTTCCGCGCGCAGCAGCGCGACCGTTTCTTGGTGCCCGCGCGCGGTTGGGCGGCGAACTTCCTCGTCGGAGGGCAGGAAGCTGCCGGCAAGCGTGACCTTGCCGCTTGATTCCAGGGACAGACGCAGGACTTCACCGGGCCTTAGCATTGATATGCCGGCGAAAAGCGAGCGGCCCTGGGGATAGTTCTCGTAGGTGAGATAAAGCGCCAGGGTCTCCGGGTCAACTTTTCTAGGCAGTTGCGGCGCCAAGGCCAAGAGCCCCTTTATCTCGGAGCAGAAGTAGACCGTGCTATCAGAGTCCTGCGCGTAATAGAGCTGCTTTATGCCAAGCGGGTCGCGGCAGAGCATGAGCTTGCCGTCCGACTCACTGTAGCAGGCCAGGGCGAACATCCCATCGAGCTTGGCCAGCGCGGGCTCGACGCCGCGCTGGAGCAGAGCCAGGATGGTTTCCGTGTCGCTCTGGGTGCTGAAGCGAAATGAGTCCCCCATCTCCGCGCGCAGTGCGGCGTGGTTATATATCTCTCCGTTGTGAGCGAGCACGAGCCCCTTCCTGCGCATAGGCTGGCCGGCGGCGTCGGACAAATCCAGTATGGAAAGCCTCCGATGACCCAGTAGGCAGGCGCCGTCAGGGGAAAGATAGCGTCCCGAGGAATCAGGGCCACGGTGCAAAATGCCGGCAAGCGCGGCGTCCATGTTCCGCGTCGCGGCCGGGACGGCCGGCCCAAACGCGCCGGCAATGCCGCACATCAGTGAGGCTCAGGTCCGCCGGCCGAGCGTGTCGGTGCTGTGAGTTTCTCATGCAACAGGAAGAGATTCTCCAGCACTTCCTCGTGTTGGAACTTAAGCAGAGCCACGATGGCCAACAGAGTGCAGAGCTGCGCGCTCAATAGCAGGCAAATGCTGGCGATAACGACGGTATGCGGTGAAGATTTGAAGGAAATCATCAGTCCGTTCCACACGCACCACCAAAGGCTGGAGTTGTAATTGCGGTCGTAGACCATGATGAACCGCATGAACACATTCATTGATTCATATAAGCCGATGCCCCCGGACAGAAAGGCCAGCATGGCCAGCAGCTTGGTCGGTTTCGCGAACATCGCATAGAGAATATGGTCGGTGGCGGAATTCACCACATTGAGCCCGTTCTTGCGGCGTGCCTGGCCGCCGATTTCCTTCCATACCAGCCGACCGGGGATCTCTACTATTTTGGCGCCGATGATCTCCAGCTTGCGCAGAATTTCAAGATGCAGTTCCTTGCCTTCCTCGAGGAGCGGGACTTTCCGGAGCGTTTCCGCCTTGTAGCCGCGCACCATGCAGGTAACCGTGGAGATGCTGCGGTGCAGAAAGCCAGCCAGTATCCAGTTAGCCAGGCGAGAAAGCAGCAGCCGCTGGAAAGGCACGCCTTTGACCAAGCCTCCCTTCATATACGCGCTCACAACCACCACGTCCGCAGCGGGGTCATGGTCAAAGACGCTCATGATGTCACCGATATGGGCTACGTCGTAAGTCAGATCCGCGTCCAGCGCTATAAAGCACTTCCCACGCGCCCGGGCGAAACCCTCTTTCAGTGCCGCCCCGCGACCTCGGTTATATTGGAAGCCATGCGCTCGAACCTGCGCTTTGGCCGCGACGAGTTCTTGTAGGGCGACAGCCGTGGCGTCAGTGCTGCCGTCGTTGACCAGCACTATTTCATACGCGCGTCCTGGCCAGCGATGTTCTATAAAGTCCACTATGGCATTGACGCTTTGGACTATCTGCTCCGCCTCGTTGAAACAAGGCAGGATTATTGAAACTTCCGGAGCCATATCCATGGATCGTATATTTTCGGCCAGATATCTCATATGCTATGCCGGAATTTCCCGCAGCAAAAGGCGCATGCCGGCTTCATAGGCGATGTCTTCGTTTGCCTTGTAAGATAACGCCGGAATAAGTGTGTAGGGTTCCACAGCCACTGTTTCTCCATAATCCACGGAGGTGGAAATCTTATGCATCGTTGCATTCTGTCTGTAGTTTCCTTCAGCCAACGCTCGGCTGATGGCGCCAAGTCCTCTATAGTGGGGTAAAGTTGCGCAATGAGTATTGATGAACTCAACTCCGGTGGCCAGCGTTTCCCTGTCTACAATTATGGCCGCCCTGAAAAGGAAGGCTCTGCGGATGTTGTATTCCAAAGAGAGGCGCCGGATGTCGCTGTTCGTTCTAACTTCCCTTACGGGCCTGGATAGGACGGTGTTTCGCCTTGCTAAGTCAGCCAAGCCCATTTTCAAAAAAAGCGTCGGAGTCAGACTGCCGCGCAGCAATATCTTGAGAATCCGTCTGAAGTCATTCGATCGGTCGAAAACGGCGACGATTGCGGGACTATTCGGCAGCTTTGAAATGAAGAGGCGGCCCAATTTGTCATCGCCCGCGATGACCAATATCTTATCTAGCAATGGAGTATCACGTCGCACCTATCTGGACCCACCGCCTAGTAGATATTTGTTCATCTGCGCGGGCGCTGAGAATGTTCCTCAGTAGATAGATGCCTGCGAAAAAATATAACCGTTCATCAAAGTATGGAACACTAAAGCCGATAGCGAAATCGCCGATATAAGCCATCAAAAGGTAGAAGAAAGCAATGTCAAAGGGCTTGCGATACTTGCCTATGTTATCGCACAACTTGCTGTTAATTATTTGAATTAAAAACCCAAATAGGAACATGGATATTAAGGAAATAGGGAGGGCAAAATTAGCGTAGATCTCACCAAAAAAAACGGTGGGATCCGCTCCTTTAAGATCACCGGCCGCGGGCAGATTATATGAATCGTAGATCAGGTAAGGCAATGCAACCGGAACGTAGGGAAGGATTCCATGCGGATTGGAAAAAGTACGGCCCCAAAAATGATCATATTGGGCTGGTATTATTTCATAAATCCTGTACAATGGGTAGCTTTGTCCCACCATCCCTCTCATCGTTAGGAGCGGGAGAAGCAACACTTTAATGATAAAGCCGGGAATTGCCGAGAGGCTTAACCCAGCCAGCTCCGCAAAGGCGCCTGAAACAAGGGCATACACGCCGCTTCCGACGGCCAAACCCGCGACGACAATTCTTGAACTGGCGCCAATGGTGCGAAGTCCAAAGGTTTCATATTTTGCGTTAAAATGACACAGCGCCAATAACATGAATAGCTTGACGGCAGGATACTTCTCATTCGATAGCATCCCCAGCAGGATCAGGCCGGATACTATCAGTATCAATTTCGCACAGTCGGCTATTTTTTTCTGAAGGTTATGGTAGGCAAAAACAGCAACAAATATCGAGAAATAATCGATTAGTATCCTTGGCAACCAGTAAAGAAACTTTAGACCTAAGATCGAATTATCATATCCTTTCGTAGCCAAGTATCTTCCCATATGGCCCTTCATGGGATCTTCGCCGCTCAGGGTTATCAGTAAAGGGACGTTGGGCCATAAGCCGTAGAGGTAGAAAATATAAACTATGAGAAACCCTGCAACGATAATTGAAACCAATCTCACTTCTTTCCGGTTCGCTGCGATCGGCAGTCGTAAAAAATAAACCTTTGAGCCAAATAGGGATGCAAAAATCATGCCCAACAATGAAAGTATGGGATAAAGCATGACGCTTGTAATATAGTCGTGATTGACGCTCCCTCCCATTTCGTAAATGGAGAATGATGATAGATAGATCGCAAAGAAATAAAGCAGGAAGTGAAAAAACCCGAGGTGCCTTGTCAGCCTTCCTTTCGTGAAAATGGCGTAAGAAATCCAAAAAAAGAGCAAAGTGAATAGCCAGAAGAAGTGCAGCATGGTATGGTTGAATTAAAAATTCATACGCGATCCGGTTGAAGCTCATATTCCCGAATTCGCATGATCGTCTTCATCTCCGAAAATATCTCGCCGATCGATGTGGAAGCGCAATGGATAATGACGAGGAGATAAACAAAATAAACAATGCACTGGCAAAGGGAATAGACTATCAGCGACAGTAGCGGGCTGTTCGATAGGGACAGAGTAAGCCCAAGAGAGAGAAGCGCCACTGCAAGCAGAATCGCCTGCAATCTGGCCGCTATATGTTGCTTATTCAGCGCGATTAATACGACAGATGCCGGAGAAGTTATGAGTTGCAGGAGAAAGAGCGGAATAAGGGCCTGGGCATAATAGCCCGCAGAGTTCCATTGGCTTCCAAAGAAGATCGAGAAAATAGCGGGCGAAAATAGAAACAGCAGGAAGAAAGGCGGCGTCCAAACAAGAATTGAACCGCCTACGACCTTGGCAATGAGCTTGGCGATATTCTGCCCTTGCCCCAACTGGTCTGAAACGCGTTGATACAAAACCTGTCCCAAGGCATTGCCGATCAAAGACATCGGCATGCTCACCACGCGGGAAGCCAGGAAATAAAGTCCAACCACCGTTGTGCCATGGAACTTCAATAGAAGGAGGGGTACGCATTGGAAGGCTGCCGTATTCATGAGGGTTCCCCACGTTGAGTAGAGCGGAAAATTCCTATATTGATTCAATGGGGCAGCGAGTTCCTGGGGTCTCAATAATCCGTGAACGAGCATCCGGAACCTCTGGCTTATGGTTTCGTACCCCAATACCAGGACGGCGACAAATAGGCCCAGGAGCTGGCCGTATATGAGATAACTTGATCCGGCTCCGATCAGGCCGCCTTTGATTTGCACGGCCGCTGTAACTCCGGATTGACAGATTCTGGAAGCGGCTAGATATTTGAATTTCTTGAGACGCATATTCCAATAGGTAAACGCTTGAAAGAGCCCCATGCCGATGATGGTCCATGGGATCCACCATAACATGGAGAGAGAATCGGTTATATTGAAAAAACGGGCGATCGGAGCGGCTGCGCTCAAGAGCGAGATATAGCTGAAGCCGGCCATCAGCGCAGAGATGAGAATACAACCTATTAATAATTTGATCGCGCTGGCTTCATCGGCCGGCAGCACAACGGCGGGTTCATAACACAAGCATGAAACTATAGTCGCGCCTGAGAGGATTACAACAAAGATTGAAAGCACGCCGAACTGATCAGGCGTATACATTCTGGTCAATACCGGGGTTGTACAGACCGTGATCACCTGAGCGATAGCCGTTCCCGTGACAACTATCAAAGTATCGCCGATGAATTTACTTCTTAGCGGGCTGATGAATTGCGGCAGCTTCAATATCCTTTCCTCCCGCTATTTCGTCAAGGTGGCGCGCGAAATGAGCGGCCATGCTCCGATTGGAGTACTTCTCAATTTCCTCCCAATCGCCTTTATATTGAATCGTTCCGGAAGACAGATACTCCGAATAAAATAGTTTGATCGCTTTCTTTATATCGTCGATCCCTGAAACATAAACGCCGGCATGGGTTTCTTTGAGTATCTTGATCACAACCTCATCATTACCGGTGCCTCCCGCGGCAAGGATGGGCCGACCAGCGGCCAGGTAATCCAGGAATTTGCCGGAAAATACGCCTTTCTCATTGCGGTCATTCCAGTTTAGCTGCAACAGGATATGGGACTCTCGCTGGCGTTCCAAGCACTCTTCAAAGGGGACCGAGGGATAAAAATGAACAACTTCTGACAGGCCGCATTCTTTGATCTGTTGGCGAACCCAGCTCTTGTCCGGGCCAAAAATCCGGATTTCTATTTCATTAGCATTGATGCTTTTCTCCGAGATCAGCTGTTGTAGGGCTCTAAAGACCGGATAGGGATCGCGTTTGTTCTCATAGAAGACGCCCGTATAAGTGATAGTAAGCTTCCCCTGCCTGAGCGGCGCAGGCGGTCTATTGGTAGAGTTCGGATCAAACCCGATGAGGATGGGGCTGGTCTTTCTTCCTCCATGGATAAGCGATAGCCTATCGGCCAATGGTTGTGATGACGTGGTCAAAACATTCGCGGATATCAATGTTCGTCTCTCTAAGTTCGCATCGAACCACCGCCTAACCCGTCCGTATGGATAGGCTGAATTATCGGACCACAAATCAGCCAAATCGGCAATCCATGGGATGCCATGCCTGCGGTTCAGCTCATGGGCAATAAGATGTCCCGTCAGAGGCCACACGCTTATCATCGCATCGATGCCGTGATTGCGGATGGCTTCTTCGGCGGAAGCGATCGCGAAATACTTCCAGCGCTTGTGCTCATCGGGATAGGCGTAGAATTCTCGAAAGGAATCAAAACACCAGCGCAGAACCGTTTCTGCCCTCGGTGAAATATTCCGGATGCTGTCCTTCAGTTGGCCGCCTAATGGCAAGTTATCTTTGAGGCCGACGGCTTTAACGACAGGCCCCAACAAACCCCGATAGCCGGTTTGTATGACATGAAGATGCGCAGGAGCCGCCGTTATCAGAGGCGCGGTCAAGATCAACGGCTCCCAGCCAAACTCAGGAAGATAGTTTGCAAGACCAATGACACGCTTGCTTCCGCCAATATACGGCCACAAATATCCGATGATCAAAACTCTTCTCATGGGTTTTTCAAATCCACTTCGATCAATGCTCCATATTTTTCCCAACCACCGCCAGGCGCCCATAATCCTTCGGGCAATCGGTGAATCCGGACCTCCGCATTCGGGGCATGCTTGGTCAAAATGGCCTTGTAGTCATGAACCCAATGCCCAAAGTACCATGTGCTCCTTTCCTGACATCGCGTTCCATCCAGATTCCACTCATTAAATAGGAGAGACTTGCGAGTAACCCGGATCATCTCGCCTATAGCCTGGTCTATTTTGTCGGGACCAAGATAAATCAATGTCGCATCGCTGAATGTGAGATCAATGCTCTTATCGCCGAATTTCGAAAGATCTTCGCCGGTTCCTGGCTGCAGGGAAATATTCTTGATACCGTCGCCGAGAAGCCAATGCTGGCCCTTCTCAATAAAATTAGGATTTATATCCAGTCCCTGAAAACTTGCCTCAGGGAATTTCCCCGCCAGAAGGCGCAGGTTTTGGCCCATATTGCACCCTATTTCCAAAGCGCTTCTCGCAGGCATGCCCCGCGTGATCGCGCCTATGAGGAATTCCCGATGCGGATGGGAAATACTCTGAGCCAGCTCTTGAGGCGAAGGAGTCGCCTCAAGCCGCCATTTCCACTTATGAATCCTGCTTCCGAAGAGATATTCCTCGCTTTTATAGAGCATCCAATAATAGGCGCCTCTGATGTTTTCATAGAGGCTTGGCCATTCCCTAAGGAGAGACTTCAGGGGCGTGGCGCTACCTAAGCATGCTCGCATAGATCTCTTCGATCTTTAACATCTCGGAATAGTAGTTATTTCGTTTCTCTATCAATGCCCTGTTGAATTGGCCGAAGCGATATCCCGCATCCGGGTTCTTGAGCAAGAATATGACGCGCTCGGCCAGAGCTTCTGCGTCCTCCACGGGGACTATGAATCCTCCCTTATTTCCCTCGATCCACAGCCGGTTCTCTCCCGAATCCGTTACAACAACGGGCAGAGCGCAAGACATGGCTTCGGCTGTGCTGGCCGCAAGACCGGCGTCCGATTGAGATGTCGAGACATAAATATCGGAGGTTGTCAGATACTCGGGAAGAAGCTGATTCTGAATCTGGCCTACAAATCTTACTTTATCCGCTATGTTCAGGCTCTCGGCTAGTTGTACCAGCTTCTCTTTTTCGCTTCCGGTACCGGCGATTATGAAAACCACTTTTGGGTTGTGTTTTAGGATAATTTGAGCAGCACGCAATAACATTTCGATATTATAAATGGGCTCAAGGCTTCTTAGGCTGATGACAAGCGACTCGTCTTGTACGCCCAATTCGCGTCGTCTCTCCGTACTCTTTGCTCTCGGCTTGAATCGAGCGGTATCCGTTCCAAAATAGACAACGCGGACCTTATCGTCCTTGATGCCCATCTTCGTGACCGCTTGCCGCATGTGTTCTGCATCGCAAGTGATCAAGTCCGAACTCTGCAACACCTTTTTGATCAACATTCCCAGTATCTTCGATTTGCCGGCGACAAGAATTTCCGAGCCCCAGGCTGTTACGATCCGTGGATGAAACCCGGACAGGAGAGCCGTCACTCCGTTTCTTCCGGCGGAATGCACATGCAGGATATCCGGCCTCATTTTTTTGAGAAGATATTTTAACGCCAGGGCCCCTTTGATAACTTGATAGGCCTCTGGTTTTACGGGCGCGATAGCATAGGTGCGAATCGCATGATCGGAGTGCGTTGTAAAATTCTCGAGAGACGCCCAGTGAACGTCGTGCCCTCTTTGGGCGAAAAAATCTATCCAGCGCTTGCTATGGATCGAATCTCCTGGGGCCAAGAAGCAAATCTTCACAGGGCTGCCGCCCCTATCCTAAGAGCGGAAGTTGGGCTGCCCATCTTGCAGTGCTACCGAGGCGCAGGACTTGCCGTGTTGCAGGAATTCCAGGATGGAATGCCCCACTGTTTCGATTTGTCCCTCGGAGAGATTGGGAGCAATAGGAAGCGCCAATGTCTCTCTTGCCGCCGCTTCCACCGCCGGAAGTTCCATGCGGGCGCAGCTCAAATTGGAAAAGCAGTCCAACTTATGCAGAGGAACCGGATAATAGATTTCCGTGGAGATGTCTTTTTCTTTTAGAAATTCACGCAGAGCATCGCGGACGGTGGAGCGCACGACGAACTGGTTGTAAATGTGCGGGCGTTTGACTCCGGCATTCTGCCAGGCAGCCAGCGGTGCCTTAAAGTCTCTGCAGCCGCCAAGGAGTTCGCGGTACTTTTGCGCGTTGTCTTGGCGCTGGGTTGTCCAGTGGCCCGAATCGATGACACGTGTGAT
>MGUO01000003.1:2855-4762 GCA_001800015.1 Elusimicrobia bacterium RIFCSPHIGHO2_02_FULL_57_9 | reverse complement strand
CAAAAGGGTGGGAGCTTGCGCGTGGTGAAATGGACGGCTGCCGTGTTGGCCGCGGCGGCTTTGGCTTTCCCGGTCTGGAAGCATTTCACGCGCCTGAATTTCAAGGCGGCCTCCGTTCGCTCGGTCGATTTGTCCAATCCCACCGCCCTGACTTACGACGGCTCTTTGTTATGGGTTACGGAATGGAACGGCAATGTCCTGGCCCTGGATCCGGAAAATCCGCATAAGCCGGTGCGCGCGACGCGCGTGGGCAGCCTGGGGGCCTATCACCCCAGCGCCTTGGCTTTCGGCGGTTATTTCCTTTGGTCCGCCGATGCCGCGCAGGCCCGCATCGTGCGCCATTCCGCGGGCGAGCCCGATAAAATACTGGCTTTGCGCGCCAGCCCGGGTCCGGCGCCCACGGCTTTAGCTTATGACGGGCAATCCCTGTGGTCCTACGACGCCGCCAACAAGGCGGTTTACAAGCACGGATCCGATGAGACCAGTTATAAATCCTTCGGCATCGAGCAGGATGTGGTGGCCACGGCCATGGCCTGGGTTTCCGGCGAGCTTTGGATATTCGATTCAAAAAGCAGGATGCTGCGGATTTTCTCATTTAAAGATGACGTTTTCAAGCTGAAGGACAGCCATGCGCTGGGCGAGACGGTTTTGGGCCTGGTGGGTGCGATGGGAGAAACCAAGGGCGGCTCCTCCCGGCAATTATGGGTTTTGGCCGGTCCCAACGCCCGGAGAACGGGGCACGCGATTGTGAAATATGACTATTAAAAAAGGGCGGCTTGTTTACAATCTTTTAATAATCCCTTAATAAACACGAAACGCGATCCGGTTAGACTTTAGACCGCAACGCCAAAATGCTAATGCGCTCGATGATACGACTTCTCCTCTTAACGCCGCTGTTTATCCCGCTGAGCGCTTCAGCCGTCCAGATATACATCGAAAACGCCTTTGTGCACCGCAAGAACAGCAACTGCGTCATAGAAACCTTCAATGGGACGCCGCGCTTCCGCTGTCCTCCTATCCCCAATAGCGTGCATTGCACGGCTTTGGTGCCCAGTTGCAATGTGGCCAGCGGCGCGGCTAACGCCGGCTGCGGCGGGGCTTGCGGGGCCGCGGCAGGCCAGTTTTGCGGCAATTGCCAGCCCAGCGTGGATCCGACCACTTTCGGCAATATCTCCAACCAGCCCAATCTGGAGTTTGACCGCCAGGATGACGCCATAGTCTGCGATGGGGCGGGCTTGAGCTTTTCGCCGGGAACCAGCGCCAACAATTACTGCAACAACGCCCTATTTCTCTGCGGCTCGGTGGGCTACGGCAACGACACCTCCAGCGCCGTGGCTATCGATGAAATGAGCTATGAAATTTTCAAGTTCGCGGACGGCTCTAATCCCTTGGATCCGGCTTCCACCCCGCCGCTGCGCACTTTCTTCATAGACGCCCCGGGCGTTATTCCAGCCGCCACCAACAGCTCGGATTCCGGCCCCTTGGGGCCTTTTTGCGTGCTCTTTGACGGCGCCTTTAACATCCAAGGCGAGTTCGGTAAGAGCAACGGGCAATACGGCTTCAGGGTCTCGGTCAAAACCAATCAGGTCGGCGCCAGCGGCAATATCCAGATCACCTCGGTGCGCGCTTATCCTTCCGGAGCCACGCGCGACAATTTGGGCGCGGTGGTTTCTCAGAAGCCGATTATCGAGGACGTCGTCAATGTCCACGTGATCCGTTCTTCTCCCACCTTGGTGGGAGCGATCACGCCGGTGGCGGCCCAACCCTATAATTTGTCCTACCGCCTTTCCAAAGACGCGACCATGTATATCAGCATCAACGACAGCTCGCCGCCCTTTACCCGTCTGCGAACCATTTTATCGGGCAACGCCCGCGTGGGCGAGGGTATTCCCAGCGGAACGTTGACC
>MGUO01000003.1:212-2818 GCA_001800015.1 Elusimicrobia bacterium RIFCSPHIGHO2_02_FULL_57_9 | reverse complement strand
TTGGCTAATTTTCAGGCCGTTGTCTCGGATGGTTTCGGCCGGGACCTCTGCGAGGCGACGACCCGCCAGGTGGGCCTCGATCCTCTTCAAATCACCGATATCCGGGTCCAGCCCCTTTTGGAGGGAGCCACTTCGCTGGCTGTTCTCAGTTATTTATTGAGCGAACCAGCCACCGCCTATATCGATATTTATTCGCCGGGAACGCAGTTCTGCGCCATCGGTGGCATAGGCGACCCGCTCAATGCCGTCAATAATCCGGCCTTAGACCAGGCCGAGCCTCTTGCGCCGAAAGATTTCAGGCCGCGCATCGATTGCGCCGGAACCAATCTCACGCCGCTTAAACGCATCATAGAGCAGAAGAATTCCCGCACTTCTGTGATCAGTTTCTGGGACGGCAGGGATACTTTCGGCAATGCCATGCAGGACGGCAATTATGTTTTTGTGATCTACGCCTCGCTTCCTTCGCAAAACGGCTTCCAACATACATTCGGGGGCGCCAATGACCGGCGCGTTTGGACCTCCCAGGCCAAGAGCGGCTTTATTCCCGTGACGCGGGGATTTGTGGGCATCAGCCAGGTAGCGCCCGCCTCCTCGGTGATCGGCTCAAGCCCGGCGATCGCGGGATTAAATCCCTTCTTCTTCCGCTATTCGCTTTCCCGCGACGCCGTCGTGAGCATGAAGATATTCGACGCCGGCGGCTCGCGTCTGGTCAAAACCGTAATCTCGGATCAGGTCCGCCCGGGGCTTTTCGGCAATCTGGAAAGATGGGACGAGCCTTTCGGCGACGACGGGATGGTGGTTTCCTCGGGGACCTATATGGTTCAGTTGACCGCCTCTGATCCGATGTTTCCGGCCAAGGTCTCCACCACGACCGCATTATTTCCGGTCAATTTATTCCGCGTCACCGATGTGCTGACCACTCCGCTTTTGAACGGAACCTCGGACGTCATCCTGATCAGCTATCAGCTTTCCCAAACCATGAACGTGGGCATCAATATTTATCCGCCGGGCACCATTGTCACGGGCAGCTCGGCCACCTGGCCGCCTTGCTTGAATACCACGCCCAGCAGCGCTTGCGGCCAGGTTCTCTCAGGAGGCGGCACGCCTGCGGCGCCGTTTGTCACCATCAGGGGCCTGCGCGCCGGCCGCTTGCGCATCACCGAATTGTGGGATGGGCGGGATTCCAACGGCCTGATGGTGCCCGACGGCAGCTATGTTTTCACCCTGGCCGCGGAATCAACGACCACGCCCAGGTATTTCGCCAGCGACCGTGTGATCGGCTCGCTAACCGTGCAAAGAGGCGCTATTATTTTCACGCGCTTTACCGTGGAGCCCGACGTTCCGCAGATGTTCAATTCCAGCACGACGATCACTTCCCTGCCTCCATTCACCATCAGCTATGCCTTGACCAGGCAATCATCGGTGACCATTCAAATCCTTAATAACATCGCTCCGCCTGCCGCGGTGCGCACCATCGTTTCGGGAGGATTTCGGGACAGCAATATCCAGCTGCACGATGTCTGGGACGGCCGTGACGACAGCGGCAATTTCCCCCCGTCGGGATTTTATACCGTGAGGGCCGTGGCCGCGGATTTGGCCTCGCAGCTTTCCTCCGGCTCAACGGCCCAGGCGACCATTTCTTTCGATCCTCTGCGCATCTTTGACGTGGCCGTCAGCCCCCTGCGCTCGGATACCCGCAGCGCCTCTATTTTTTATCAGGTTTCCGAGCCCATGAAGGTGGCGGTCAAGATTTATAAGGCGGGAACGGGCTTCGATCCGATCGGAAATCCAAATCCGCCCGAGAATATTTCCTTGGTCAAGCGTATTATCGGATTTAAGCCGGCCCGGACCCAGATAGAGGATGTGTGGGACGGCAGCGATCTTCGCCTGAGCATGGTCACCGACGGCAATTATAAGTTCAAAATCATCGGCTCCACCGACAGCAACGCCATCGACAGCAATACCGGCAACGTGCTCAATGCTTCCGCGCTCTCTTTGGACAGGCCGTTGGACGATATTCCCGTGGTGCGCAACGTTTCCCTGGATCCGGCCGGCGATTTCGAGAAAAACACCTTCGCCTACCCCAACCCCGTGACCGGGCCGACGGCCACTTTCAACATATTCACCCCGTTTAAAGCTCGGGTGCTTCTGCGCATCTACAACATCGCCGGCGACTTGGTGCTGCAGAAAGATTTCGGCGAGCAGGCCCCCAGCTTCTCGGCCAATCCGGTCAACTTCGTGTGGAACAAGACCAATCAGTCGGGCCGGGGCGTGGCCCGAGGCATTTATTATGCCGTGGTCAGGGTGGAAGAGACGGAGGGGGGCAAGAACGTTTTGCAGACGCTTAAGAAGGTGTTATTGCCATGATAAACAGAGAATGGCTGCACTGCAAATCTGGGCGCTTACAGCGGGTTGCTTGCTCGCTGGCGCTCGCAAGCTGGTTAATCAGCACTGCGAACCTAGCTTTTGCAATCAGCGATTCGGCCGGCACCGCCGGCGGCGCTTTCATGAAGCTCGGCCAGGGTTCGGCCCGGGCCATGGCGTTGGGGAAATCCTACGTGGCCTTGGCCGAGGGCCCGGATGCCTTGACCTGGAATCCGGCGGGG
>MGUO01000003.1:0-147 GCA_001800015.1 Elusimicrobia bacterium RIFCSPHIGHO2_02_FULL_57_9 | reverse complement strand
GTCGGCTTGCTGGGGCACCCCGGCGGCGTCGCGCGCGTCAAAGTCATCCGAGGCCAAATAAGCGGCGTTGCCCCCCCAGACCGTGCGGCCCATGGGATGGGCGTAGCCCATGAAAAAAGGAGTGGACAGCACGTCCACGTAGCGCAG
>MGUO01000002.1 GCA_001800015.1 Elusimicrobia bacterium RIFCSPHIGHO2_02_FULL_57_9 | reverse complement strand
TTGCCGGGAGGCCTGGGGGCCGCGGAG
The DNA here is from genome assembly GCA_001800015.1 of Elusimicrobia bacterium RIFCSPHIGHO2_02_FULL_57_9. Lineage (GTDB taxonomy): Bacteria > Elusimicrobiota > Elusimicrobia > UBA1565 > UBA9628 > O2-02-FULL-57-9. The sequence goes on along the minus strand of MGUO01000002.1, from coordinate 12,189 downwards.
GGCTCCATGGCCGCGGTGTTTGAAAGCCTGGGCCTGAATTGGGAAAAGGCCTTAATGGCGGTGCTGCTTTACCGAGTCTGCTATTATTTTGTCCCCGGCCTGATCAGCATTTTCGTGTTCTGGGGCCTTAAGGTTTCCGAGCCGTCCCTGATGGAAAACACGGTCAGGGATGTTTTTCCGGAGCAGCTGCGCCGCGAAGCCGCGGCGCTTGAACGGAAACTGCGACTCAGGCAGTAGCGAAATAGCTTTTCGGCGCATTCCATGCTATAATACGCGAGGCCTAAAAAGCCTGCCGCGGAGGTTAAGCGGTGAGTAAATAATAAAGAAGAAGAGGATAAGCAAAAAGAATGCCTACAGGAAAAGTGAAGTGGTTCAATGATCAGAAGGGATATGGTTTCATCACGCCGGACGACGGATCCAAGGATCTGTTCGTTCATCACACCGCCATCCAAGGCGATGGTTTCAAAAGCCTAGCCGAAAACCAGGCGGTAGAATTTGAAATCCAGGAGTCCGATAAGGGCCCGCGCGCGGCCAACGTCAAGAAGCTTTAGTTCAAGCGTTGCCGCCGCCGAAGCCCGCCTGTGTTGCGGGCTTTGCAGTTTTTACTCGATCAATCATCAGCGGGGGAGCGTGCCGTGGGTTGACAGGGTTTGTATGTTCAGTTACACTAACGCGTTAGCTCATGAAGAAAACCTGGGTCATAGACGCCTTCGTCGCTTTATTATTGACCCTGTTTGTGGTCGCGGGCTACATGGCCCCGGCCGCTTTTCCCTTCCTTGAGGGCATAGAGCTCAAGGCCTTCGACAAACGTTCCAAACTGCGGCAGACTCTTGATCCAGCGCCTGAAATAGTTCTTATCGCCATTGATGATTCTTCCATCGCCCAGGTCGGGCGCTGGCCTTGGCCGCGCTCGCGCGTCGCGGCTTTGCTCGACAAGTTGGGGCCGGTCCGCCCCAAGGTCATCGGCTTGGATATTGTTTATTCCGAGCCCGAGCAAAACCAGGGCCTTATTGAAATCCAGAATTTGGAGGTCCAATTCAAGGAATTAGTCGCTTCCAAAAAAATCATCGATAAGAGCAAGTCCTTTGATCAAATGTTCTCATCCGCGATCGTCCGATTGGATTCGGACTCAAAGATGCTGGCCTCATTGCAGCAGGCCGGCAATGTGGTTCTGCCCATGTTTTTTGCCTTGGGAGGGGCTTTGGGGGCCAATCCCGAAGAGCTGCCTCCGGCTATTTCCAGCTCCGCTCTTCCCCATCAAGTGCTTCAATCCGCGCCCGGCGCGGCCATGGCCGAGGGTGCTAAGGCGATTTATCCTATCGTGCCGTTTGCCGAGGCTACGATGGGGGTCGGTCATGTCAATGTGGAGCCTGATTTAGACGGGGTCGTGCGCGCGGAGTCGCCGGTCATGAAATATAACGACTCCCATATCCCCTCCTATGCCCTGCAGCTGATTCTCGCTTATATCGGCATGAAGCCTTCCGACGGCTTACTGGTGCCGGGCAAGGAAGTCAAGTTGGGGAAATTTTCAATTCCGCTCAATGAACAGGGCAAGATGCTCATTACTTTCAACGGCCCGGACCAGACCTTCCGTTATTATTCCTTCTCGGACGTCATGAACGATAAGGTGTCCATGGACGTTTTTAAGGATAAGATCGTGATAGTGGGCTTAACCGCCACCGCCGTGGCCACGCTGTATGTCACGCCCGTGGCGCACAATTTCCCCGCTATCGAGATGGTGGCTAATACCATTGAGAATATCCTGCATAGCAAGTTTTTGGTGCGTCCTCCTTGGGCCATGAACGCGGAGCTGGGCCTGCTGGGTTTTATCGGCCTGTTCATCATGTTCGCTCTGCCGCGTTTAAGAGCGGTCTGGGGGTTCTTGACCAGCTTTTTGATTTTGCTGGCCATGGTCGGGGGGGGGACTTATCTGTTTATGAATGGAGCATGGGTTAAGGTGTCCTACCCATCCGTGCTTCTCGCCGCGGGATATTTGGTGATTATCTCGAAGCGCTTTTTTGTCACGGAAAAAGGGAAAGAATTGGTCGAGGCTTCCGCCATCGAAACCAATAAGATGCTGGGGCTTTCTTTCCAGGGGCAGGGCATGCTGGACATGGCTTTTGAGAAATTCCGACTCTGTCCTTTGGATGAGAATTTGAAGGACACGCTTTATAATCTCTCCCTGGATTTCGAGCGCAAAAGGCAATTTGCGAAAGCGGCTTCCGTGCTTCAGCATATCGCGGATAAGGATCCTAAGTATAAGGATATCTCGGGCAAGATGAGCAAGCTTAAGCAGGCCAGCGATGGCGTTATTTTCGGCGGCATCGGCGGAGGCAAGAAGGACGGCACGGTGATGATCGCCGGAGGCTCGGCCAAGCCTACCCTGGGCCGCTACGAACTTGAAAAGGAGCTGGGCCGGGGCGCTATGGGCATCGTATATTTGGGCAAGGACCCGAAAATCAACCGGCAAGTCGCCATTAAGACCATGGCCCTGGAAGACGGCGGCGACGGCGGCTCCATCAAGGAAATAAAGGAGCGGTTTTTCCGCGAGGCCGAGTCCGCCGGCACCCTGAATCACCCCAATATCGTGCGGATATTCGATGCCGGCGAGGAGCATGACGTCGCCTATATCGCCATGGAGCTGCTCGATGGCCAGGATTTGACCCGCTTTGCCGCCAAGGATGGATTGCTGCCTGCGACCGAGGCCATGGCCTATGTGGCGACGGTGGCTTCGGCTCTGGATTACGCTCATGCCCAAGGGATTGTTCACCGCGATATCAAGCCCGCCAACATCATGCTTCTTAAGGACGGCACCATTCGCGTGGCCGACTTCGGCATTGCGCGCATTACGGCCTCCTCGAAGACCGCGACTGGAACGGTGATGGGAACGCCCTCCTATATGAGCCCAGAGCAGGTGGCCGGAAAGAAAGTGGACGGACGGGCCGACCTTTTCTCGCTGAGCGTGGTCCTTTTCGAGCTATTGACCGGGGAAAAGCCCTTCAAGGGAGGGGAGGGAATCGGCACCTTGCTTTTCCAGATCGCCAATGACCCGCATCCGGATCTTTTAACGCTTAAGCCTGATTTTCCCTCTTGCGTGTCTTCTATCATCAACAAAGGTTTGGCCAAGAACCCGGATCAGCGCTATGCGCGCGGCGCGCAAATGGCCGCGGATTTAAAGGCCTGTTTGGCCGCGTTTAAGTTGGGCATCGCGGCGGCAGCCGCGACGGCGCCTGCGCCCGCTGCGAAGCCGCCGCCGCCGCCGACCGAGGCGACCTTGCGCGTGGTCAACAATCTGCCTACGCCTGTTGTCGACTCAACATTGTCCGACGCGACCTTGCGCATTATTCCAGAATCGGAGAAGAAACCCTCGTGAGGATACGTCATGCCGGGCAAGGCCTGGATATCGCCGGCGACACCGACCCCGGCTGTGTCCGGGTCAATAACGAGGATTGTTTCCTTATCGATCAGACGCTCGGCCTGCTCGTGGTCGCCGATGGGATGGGGGGGCATAATTCCGGCGAGGTGGCCAGCTCTCTTGCGATTTCCACCATCCGCGAATTTGCCCGTAAAATGTTGGGCGGGGAGAAGATCTTCTTGCCCGAGAATTCCGATCCGCGGCTTTCCCCGCGGGCCAGGCAATTGCGATATTTCGTCAACACCGCCAACACCATGATTTATGAAAAAGGGCGGGCATTCCCGAATGATGCGGGTATGGGAACCACCGTGGTTGCCGTTCTGGCCGATGCCAGCTCCATGACGATCGCCCATGTCGGCGACAGCCGGCTTTATCTTTTCCGCAGCGGGCAGCTTCAACAGCTAACCGAGGATCATTCCCTGGTGGCGGAGCAGGTGCGCAAGGGCGCGATCAGCGCGCAGGATGCGGCAAAATCCAATTTTCAGAATATACTGACCAGGGCCTTGGGGGTCGAGAAGGATGTCTCGGTTGATGTCTCGGATCACCCTCTTTTTCACGGGGATATCCTGCTCTTGGCCTCCGACGGGTTGACCAAGATGGTCGGCGACGCGGAGCTTGAGCAAATGCTGACGCGGGAAGGGTCGTCTTCCGAAATCGCCGCCCGTCTCATCGCGGCCGCGCGCGCGGCCGGAGGAGTCGACAATATCACGGTTATTGCGGTACGGGTGTCGCAAGAGAGCGGCTTGGGAGCCTTGGGCGGATTCGTATCGAGGATATTCAGGGGATGATGTTATGCCAAAACTTTTGCTGAAATTCAACGCCGCGGTGATCAAGGAGATTGCCTTTGACAAGGACAGCCTGGCTGTCGGCCGCAAGCCGGATAACGACGTGGTCGTCGATAATCCGGCCATCTCGGGCCATCATTGCCGCATCAGCAAGCAGGGAGGGACTTACTTCGTCGAGGATTTGGAATCCACCAACGGAACCTACGTCAACGAGAAGAGGATTAAAAAAGCCGGTCTGCACCATAACGACGTGGTCGGCCTGGCCAAGCACGCTTTAGTCTTTATCGAGGATAATCCCGCGCCCGCGCTGCCGGCTGCGCCCGACGGGCGCAGCGCGGACGCGACCGTCATGATGTCGCCCGAAAAACAAGCCGAACTCGTCGCCGCCGCCAGCGCAAGCGCCGCTAACAGCAAGTTGGGGGTTATCCGGGTGCTTAAGGGCGTGATGGCTGAGTCTGAATACGAGCTTAAGGGCATGTCCACCTATATCGGCAATTCCGACCGGGTTCAGATCCGTATCAAGGGAGGGGGGTTCTTTAGTTCCGCCCCCGAGGTGGCCGCTTCCATCCACCGCAAATCCGAAGGCTATGTGCTAGTCGCCGTCACCCAGGGCTATCCCGTGGTCAACGGCCGGAAAGTCGCCGCCAATGTGCTTCTTAACGACGGCGACTTCATCGAATGCGGAGGTACCACCATGCAGTTCGTTCTCAAAGAAGCTCCTGCCGCCTAGCCCCGCCCCTGGTCCTTTTGTTGCGGGTATTGCCGCCGGAGGGTCGCCTGTCAGTTCCCGGACTTTTGAAAGCCCCGAAAAATTGAGCGGCCGGTGCCGGGACGATGTTTCAGCGCCCCTGTAAATTGGGCATGTTAAAACGCGCCCAATTTACAGGGGTTGGAATTGGCACGCCGATGCGCTGATTGCCCATCATCGTTTCCATATCAGCGCGGAAACCTGCCGGTTATTTTTAAAAATGCTAGACAAGTCAAGACTCTAGGTCTTGACAAGAACACGATATCTGGTATACTTAGTTTAGACGTTGGTAACCGATAAACGGCAAACCGTCCGTGAGGGTGGGGCGCAAAGCGCAGGGCCTCTGATGAGGTCGCCTGGCTGCCGAAGAGCTGGACGTCTGGACGTCGCGGGTTTTATCCATATCCGCCCGGCCTTAGCTAGCCATCTTCGGGACAGAGGGGTAAGATGGTGGGTGAGGCCGGGCCTGTTTTTTGGGGTAACTGGATAAGGATGATGCTCGGAAAAATAATTTTAATCATGACGTTGGCCGCGACTTCCAGCCCGGCGCTGGAGCAAGCGGTGGGACTGGAGGCTCAAGGGGTTGACCCTTGGGCCTCTTTGCATAACCCCCTCGGTTTAGATGTTCGCGATGAGTTGGGACGCCCGGTTTCGGCCCGTCTTGTCGAGAGCCAAATAAAGGCGGCGGCGGCGAAAGCCGCAGCCGCGGCCGCTTTCTCTTCACGTCTGCCGCAAGCCAAAACCGTCGTTTACCTGTTGGAGTTTTTAGCTGTCTTAAAAATCTCCTGGAGCATGAGCCTGCCCTTGTTTCATTGGCCCCAATCCTGGGCCTTGGTGCCCAAAACCATATCCAGCCAAAAGATCCCTCTCTTCGCGATTTTCGCCTTTATCGCGACGGCCGTGAGTTGTCCGGCCTTCAAGAAATTTTGCGCTCCAGTCAGCGCTTCAGCCTCAATCCCTTTAGTCCTGCGCTGTTAATTCCTGCCTAGCCGGCCCATTACCCTCACGCCGCAAGCCGTAGTCGATGTCGGAAGCCGGGAACAGAAATTTTAAAGGGGCTAACGATGAGAAAATACGAGAAGGGAAGTCCTTCATGCGCGCGCGCGATGTATACAGCCAATAGCGCGGCTCCCGGGCTTTGGGAGTCGCCGGCGGGTAGCGCAAACCTTGCGGAGAATGCGCGCTTAAACGCTTAAAAATGAGAAATAAGCAAGATTCTGTTAATCTTTTTGACATCACCCGGAGCCCCGCGCCGGGTATTCTTAACAGTCAAATGAGGCGCCAGCCAAGCGGGCTCCAGAGGACGGCCGTGGGGCCTCTATTTTTTCCGTGCGCGCGATATCTATTGCTCATAGCATCAACAGCATCAACGCTTTTGGCCGTCTCGGCATCGGCCGGTGATTATCCCGCCCTGATCGCCCAGCTGCGTTCTCTTGAGCCCGAAGAGCGCGTTTCGGCCATGGATGCCTTGGTCAAGGCCGGCCCTCAGGCGGTCGCTGAGGTGGTCGGTTCGGTTAAGGGCGCTCGGAGCCGGGAAATGGCAGGCAGAATTTTGGCGCGAATGGGTTCGAAAATACTGCCTGATTTAATGTCGCTTCTGGACGATTCTCAGCGTCGTATGGCAGCGGGCGGGTTTTTATTCCAGTTGATCGGTCCCGAATCATCTCATTTGGCGCCTAAACTGCTGGATTGCGTGAGCAATAAGCCGGAAGTCAAGCATTATTGCGGTCAAGCCTTGGTCAAGGCCATGAGCCCCCGGGCCGCCGCCCAGGCAGGAAAGCTTGCGGCTGCGCTCAAGGACAACAACCCGGATGTTCGCTTGTACGCAGCCGCGGCTTTAGGCCAAGTCGGTCCTCACGCGGCTTCAGCGGTCCCGGCTTTGGGCAAAGCCCTGGAGGATCCCGAGGTCGCGGTCCGGGCTGCGGCCGCCGACGCCCTAGCCAAGATGGGAGCCAATGCTAAATCAGCGGTGCCGGCTCTCAGACAGGCGGCCTTCGGCGCCAATCCGGAATTAAAGCGTCGCATTGAAACAGCGCTCCAGGAGATCAATGGATAAAAGATCTCCCGCCAAATACCTGATAGTCCCGGCTCTGGCCGGCTGTCTGGCATTATTGGGGTCTTTATCCCTTTGGGCCTCCGAACGCGTCGTCGGAGGCAACGGAGCCAGCACGGCTTATGCGGGACAGAGAAACCTGCTTTATGTTCCGGGGCGCGGCTACTGGGTTTTTTTCAAAGCTACGAACTCTGACCGCGTGGTTTGGCGTTATTCTTCCGACGGATTGAACTGGAAAGCCAAGAATGACAGCGGCAATTGGACCACCCAGGCCGATGTTTTTCCTTTTTTGCAGACAGCCCCTGACGCGGCGTGGGGCCACCCTAGTGTTTGGTATGTGCCTGAGTTGAACAGAGTTTACGTGGTAGCCAACGATGGTAACTCGGATACGGGGGCGGGTGGTTCCACGGCGAATGGCACCATGGGAGATGCCACCGGCAATAAGGTCTTTCTCCGTTTTGGAACGCTTAGCAGCGACGGTTCCATCGATTGGGACAGCGCAGGGATCGTGCGTCAGCGCATGACTCTTCGTCTCAATACACCGACTAGCTGCCGGTATACTACCAGCTCCAACGGCAACGCGACTTGGGATCCTCATGGCCAACGGTCTGCCGTGGTTACTTATTCGAGCTCCAGCGCCACCGGCCAGTATCTTGCTTTATTCGCTGATGTCTCCAACAACCTGGCCGGTCTTCTCGGCATGGGAAGTATTGGGGTTACCAATTTGACCGCTGATGCGACAGGCTATGTGGGCGGCTCAATCAACGTTTACGCTGAGTGCCATCACATTAACAATACAGGTGCCGACAACACGGCGGACTTCCTTGCCGGGCCGGCCATCGCGCCTGTTTGGGACGGCGCTACCGCCGGATTTGTTTTAGGCAGCAGAGCCGATAATATTGACGATGCTAACAATCAGGATGGCGTCATTGTGACTCTCGCTCGCACCAGCAACCGGGTGACGCCGGTCTCAACCGACCTTAGCCTTGCCAGCGAGCTTCACAACGTCACGAACCTAGGTGATGAGGAAGGCTACGGCATGTCCGTTATCAATGAGCCGGGGGGAAGCTCCGCCCATTTTGCCTGGATTGACAGAAACGGCGACCTGCGCTATCAAAGGCGAACGGCAGCCGGAGCGATGTCGACTGCCCTGGTTATCGATGCCGGTGGAGCGCAAGCCACGCCCTTGCACAGCCCAGCCATCGGCCTCGTTACCAAACCTACTTTTACCGATGCCTATATCGCCTATGTTTCGATCAATTCGGATGAACTGAGATATATCGCTTGCCGGTCAACCGCCACTGCCACCACCGCCTGCGATGCCTCTAAAATATTCACCACGGGTACCGGTTTAAATAACCCTAAACTGGGGTTCTGGGGAGGGGTCGATCAGCCGTTGCCCATTATGTGGAGCGATGATTCCAAAGTTTATTTCGATAAAATCATTACCTCCACATTTGCGCCCGTGGCCGTAATAGGTTATACCTCGGCGACGGTTTCGGGCTCTCCAGCCTACTTGTTCAGCCCCAGCTATTCCTTGAATATTACCGGTCTTAATTTCCAGAACCTGGGCCAGGGAGCTACTCCGCAATTCCTGATCCTAAAAGACACCGTTGCCTATACGGTTTCCAGCGGCGTGCCTATTTATGGAGACGTGCAAACCGAAATCAGCGTCACTTCCACCACCTGGCTCTCCGACACGAGCCTGCGGGCCAATGTCATTTTGTCCACTTATGTGGCCACGGATTATTCTTACAATTTGCGCGTCGTGGCTCCTGACGGCCAGGAATACCCGACCAAATACGACCGCGACCGGGCAGGCAGCGCGGATGTAAGCACTTTTACCCTGACACTTCCCGCGCCCGCCATCATGGGGGTCTATGACGCCGACGGCGGGCCGGTTTCGGCCGGCGCGGTGACGCGCAATGACGGGACTACGGGCTTAAGCCGGACCATCACCCTTGACGGCAGTGGTTTCATGAACTGGAACGGCATAGGCAGCGTGGGGACCAGCATGGTCCCCGGCGCCAATACGGTGCAAGTCCAGTTTCAACGCGCTTCGGACAGCGGCATGGAGAATAATATCGGCGTGGCTTCCCTGACCTATGTCAACACCCAGGGCACGCAGCTGCAAACTTTTATCCAGGTCTCCACCTCCGCCGCGCCGGGCGCTTACCGCCTGATCCTGGTCAATCCTTCCTCCGGAACGGCCTTAAGCGCTTCCAGCACTTTTTATGTGACCGTTCCCACCGCCACCATCGTCACGCCGCAGCCCGGCAACAGCGTGGGTTTCTCACAGATTGCCGGCGGCGTTGCCTTCACCAGCTTTATCGCCGATCAAGCTTCGGTCAGCGGGGCGGATGTGCGCATCACTCATGTGGCGTCCGGCAAGGTTTGGAACGGCACGAACATGACCACGTTGGGCTTCTCCACGCAAGAGGATAAATGGAAATCGGCCGCGCTTACGCCCGCTGCCACGGCTTATAGCTATGCGTTTAACGCCGGCGATGCTTCCGCGGTGCCCGATGACGGCCCCTATGAATTCGCCGCGCGCGGCCGCACCAGCGACGGAGGGCGGGGCAGCCCCTATCAAACCGGCTTCGTGAGCACGGTCTCAGTCACCCTGGACCGGTATTTTTCCACCGCGACCTTAAGCCTGCCTGTGGTCGGGGCCACCAACGCGGTCAATAATATCACCTTCTTATTCTCCGATATCGGCTCGGGGCTGACCACGACCCAATTCCTTGTTCAGGACATGGGCTTTCCCACCGGTGTGGGCGGCGGCGACAGCTCATCGGAGACTTGGAGAGCCTTCGGCGCCGACGGTATTTTGGGCCCGGTCGACCAGCAGATATGGATTTCCACCACTTCGGCCGGCACTCCCCAGACGATTTTCACCCCCGCGCTGGTGGGAAGCATAGGCGTGGATATCAACGCCGGAACCTCGATCAAATTGCCGCAATGGGAAAACGGCCATCAATATAGGATATCGGCCTATGCCCAGGATCTGGCGGGCCATGTCGTGGATTACTCAAGCTCCGGCGCCGACGGCGGCTACACGACCTTCATTTATGACACCAGCAAGCCCACCGCCGCCATCACCTCGCCCGGCGGCTTGGCCGAGAGCTCCGGCACGGCCAGCTGGCTGCCCTCTTTTACCCAGCTGGACGGCACCATCATAGACAACGTCAACGATGCGCTGGACCGCACGCATGTGTTCATCCGCATCGCCCGGCTCACGCCCGACAGCGTGTCGGAAACCGTGGATCAATGGTTTAACGAGAACACCCTTGAATTTGATCCCGCTGAAACCAGCAACACCTCCTGGAAAGATAAGCTTATCAGCACTCTGGTCAGCACCACCACCACGCCCACGGCCTGGTCCTATCCCGTGGGCAGCGGTTTCGGGGAAGGCTATGTCTACCGCATCGATGTCTACGCCGCGGACTCGGCCGGCAATTCCACCGGCACGGCCGCCGTCCCGCTTTTCCGCAAATACCTGAAGGTGGACAAGAACGCGCCCGTGGTTTCCTCCATTAAAATCAGCACGGGAAGCGAAACCGATAACGGAGCTCCGGTTTTCTCCACTTCCTCCAACGTGGGCCTCTATTTATCCTCCAATCCCCTGAACACCATACGCCTGTCCATCAGCGAGGGCGCCGGCTCCGGCATCGCGGTTTCCAGCTATGCCTTGAGCTATTTCGACGGCTTAAGCGAATTCCAGTGGAGCGGGTCCACCTGGGGAACGGGGGCGTCGATGTGGATCAAGGCGGTGTCCACCACCACGGTTCCTTACCAGGTTTCCATCACCTCCGGGATCGAATGGCGCAATTCCAAGCAATATACCCTTAACTATTTCATCAAGGACGCGGCGGACAACCAAACCGCGTTTAACCCCCTCGTCTTTATTTTCGACTCCTCCGCCCCGGCCTTAAGCGCCGTCAATATCGCTTCGGGCACCACTTTCAGCGATTCCGCCGACCTTCCAGGCGCGATTTCCGGCGTGGTCAATGATGAAATATTCGGTTCCGACTTCAAGACCGCGGGGACCAAGTGGGTCGGCCTGGGAGTCAAACGGCAAAGCGACGGGAAATGGTATACCACCGGCGAGCCCCACTGGGATGCGGTGCGCAATGACCCCAAAATCCCCGCGGCTTCTTTCTCGGGAAGCAACTGGAGCTTGACCTTGGGCGCGTCAAGCGGGTTTTTCTGGGACAGCCGTTCCACCGACACCTACTTCCTTTATGTTTGGGCCCAGGATAATGTTCCGGCGCCTTACGAGAATATAACCGATACCAACTCTCTGAAGGCCGTGTTCCAGTGGGAAGTCCAGGTCCCGACTTCGACCTTGATATTGCCTTCCACCACGACCAATAATGTCTGGTATTCCTCCCATACCGGCTACAACCTGGCCTCCATAGCAGGAACGGCCTTTGATTTGCCCGCCGGCACAGGCTCCGGAAGCGACATCCTCTGCGCCATGTCCGGCGGGCCCGGCGCCTGGCCGGGCGGCGCGGTTAATATTTGCGCCGAGGAGGTGGAAATCAGGGATATGAACGGGCCCAGCGCCGGCTTATGCTGGAGCGGATCGGCCTTTAACGCCACCTGCGGCACGCCCGGCGCCTTTAAACCCATGATCACCAGCGGCACCTTGGGGGCCCAGTATACCTACGGCACCCAGATCGGCGTAGGGGGGGGGCTGTGGGAAACCCTGTCCACGGGAGCCTCTTATCGCCTGCGTCTGCGCGGAAAAGACGCGGGCGTGACTTCGGGTTTGGTATGGAAGCCGAACATGGAAACGCCGGCGAACCTTTTGGATTGCGATGCCTTGGATTTCGGCAATTACAATGTGCGCTGCTTTAAGGTGGATAAACAGGCTCCCGGTACCGTGGTCAATACGCCCGGCAACGAGGCCGATGTCACCAGCCCGGTGGGCTCCATCAGCGGAACGGCGATCGACCCCCACTCCGGATTGGGAGCCACCTTCGCGGCTATTTGCAAAGACGATGGATCCGACAATCCTAGTTTTAACAATTGCCTTAACGCCACGGATGCCTCGGGCACTTTCGGCAACCCCGTCAAGTATTTCAAAATTTCCCATGCGGGCGCGCCGACCACCTCACAGGCCTGGTCCCTTGATACCTCCGCTGTTGGAGCCGGCATCTGGACCAACCTCACCCGGTTCCAT
>MGUO01000001.1:653-978 GCA_001800015.1 Elusimicrobia bacterium RIFCSPHIGHO2_02_FULL_57_9 | reverse complement strand
CTGCAGCCGGCGTTTGACCGCACGCCCGAGCAAACGCCGGAGCTCGCCTGTAAACCGGAGGAAAGCAAGTTCCTGGAACGGGTCATGCGGGAAGGCCAGCCGCAGACGCTCAACTTCGTGGAGCCCTCCGAACAACTGCCCGTCTCATGGCATGAGACCACCGTCCGCTCCATCCTGGCGCTCCCGCTCCGGCAAGGGGAACAGGTCGCCGGCCTTTTCTGCGTGATCAACAAAACCAACGGGCTTTTCAGCGACGATGATGTCCGGCTGCTGTCCCTGCTGACCCACCGCGTCGCGGAAGCGCTGAACCGCCTGGCCCTGGACC
>MGUO01000001.1:0-637 GCA_001800015.1 Elusimicrobia bacterium RIFCSPHIGHO2_02_FULL_57_9 | reverse complement strand
CGTCCTTCAAGACATTGCCCTCCACCTGCCGAGCCCTCCGGCGCTGTCGGAGACCGTCCAGGCCATCGCCCGGATATCGCGCGCGGCGCTGAAAGGCATCGACCTCTGCTTGTTTTTCCTCCACCATGTTGAAAGCGAGGCGCTGGCGGTGATGGGAGGGGATTGGGACGCCAAAATGCAGTTTGACCCCCAGGCGCTGACGCTGGGCACCTCCGAGAAATTGCCCCTGGCCGCGGCCTTTCGCGACAACCAGACGGTCTCTTATGGATTCGATTCCAACGCGCCCGGTTGGGAGAAGGATGAGCTGGTCGGCGTTCTGGGCCTGCGCGAAGTCCTCTACCTTCCCCTGCGGGTCGAACAACAGACCATCGGCGTGATGGCGGTCGGCTGCCTGCAGAAAAATGCCCTGACGTCCGAACGCCGGCGGCTGGCGAGTTTGATCGCCGAGCGGGTGGCGGTGATGATCGAGCGCTCGCGGCTGTACGAACGCCTGCGGTCCGCCAATGAAAAGCTGGAGCAGATCAATCATTTGAAAAACGAGTTTATCAGCATGGTCAGTCACGAACTCCGGACGCCGCTGACCACGATCAAAGGATTTGTCTCCATCGTGTTGAGCGGGGAGACCGGCCCTTTGAAG